>JBBSHD010000028.1:0-12606 GCA_038253455.1 Terriglobales bacterium
GATTCCAGCTCGCGAAACCTGGCCAGCTCCGATCGCAGCGCCTGCACCCGCGTGTCCCACGGCTGGTAAAGGTTGTGCTGCTCTCCCGGGTCGGATTTCAGGTCATACAACTCCGGCCGCGGCGCCTCGATATATTTCAGTCCGGCGGCGCGCACCGATTTGAGCGGCGCCCACCCATAGTGGATGGGGTAGTCGGTTTCGGCGAAGGTGAACGGCCCACCATGCCGCCCGATCGCGACCCAGCGCTTGCTCGCTTCAGGCTGCGTGCCCGGGGCCGGAGCCGGGGAAGTAGTGGCCTCGGGTTTGAACAGCAGCGGCCGGAATGAGTCTCCGTCGAACTTCGCGGGAGTGGGAAGCCCGAGGTAATCCACTAGCGTGGGCAGCACATCGATGGTAAGCACCACCGGCGAAACCGGGCGGCCGGTTCCCGCCTGGTTGGTTGCTGACGGCATCTTCATGATCAACGGCACGCGCGTAGTGCTGTCATAGAGAAATATTCCGTGGGTGTCTTCGCCGTGTTCTCCCAGGCCTTCGCCGTGATCGCCCATTACGATGATCAGGGAATTGTTGTAGCGGCCCTGTTGATCGAGCACAGCCAGCAACTGCCCCAGCGCGTGGTCGGCAAAAGCAATCTCTCCATCGTAAAGATGACCTTTGTAGCGCGTGGCATACGGCTCGGGAGGCTGGTAGGGGTCGTGCGGATCGTAGAGGTGCACCCAGATAAAACGCGGTTTGGCGCGATTGGCGGCCAGCCATGAGCCGGCCCGCTTCACCACGTCTTCGCCGCGCCGCTCCAGCCTTCCCCACCGGCCGTCGGCCGCGGAATGCTCCGGGAAATTGTCGTAGGTATCGAAGCCGCGGTCGAAGCCCGGCGCCAAGGCGCGGCTGTCCAGGATGACCGCGCCGATGAATGCCGCGGTCTGATATCCGTGGCGGTGAAACAGTTCCGCCATAGTGACGTGCGAACGCGTCAGCGGTATTCCAAAATCGGTGACCCCGTGCGACCCCGGATAGAGCCCGGTAAAAATACTTGCATGCGAAGAATTTGTGACCGGCGCCGGGGTGAAAGCATGGTCAAACCGCAGCCCGGCGGCACACAACCGGTCGAGCGCGGGGGTTTGCGCCTGCTTATCGCCATAACAGCCGACGTGGTCGGCGCGCAGCGTATCAATCGTGATCAGGATGACGTCAGGTTTAGCGCTGCGCGGTTGCGGCCACGCGGTCGAGATGAGCAAGAAACCGCACCACAACATGCTCCATCGCCGCAGAATCGCGCGCCGGGCCACCCGCACAAAACATGGCTTTATCGACATGGCAAAAAGGCTAGCACAACCGTGCCGCAAGGGTTTGTATTCGAACTTATCATTCGCCCATGATCTGAGCGTAAGGGGGCTTTTGCGCGGAGTATAATTTTTCAGTTGACCTTCTCCACCATCCGGCGGATTTTGGCGCTGTTTCTCGCGCTCGGCGGGCTTCCCCTGTGGGCGGCTGCCCCGGCGAAAAACCCCAGCGTAATCGTGATTACCATTGACACCCTGCGCGCCGACCACCTGGGATGCTACGGCTATTCCAAGATCCACACTCCCAGCATCGATGCGTTGTCCATTGACGGAGTGCAGTTTCAGAACGCCTACAGCGCGGTGCCGATCACGCTGCCCTCCCACGCCACCATGATGACCGGCGCCTACCCGATGAAAACCGGGATGCACGATTTCAGCGGCAACCGTCTCAGCGCCAGCCAGCCGACCATGGCCGGGATCCTGCGCCGCCGCGGCTATGCCACCGGCGCCATAGTCGCTTCGGCTGTGCTCGACTCGCGCTTCGGACTCAATTCCGGCTTTGACTTTTATTATGACCACTTCGATTTCAACCGGTTGAGCGAAGCCAACCTCGATGCCATGGAAAGGCCCGGCAACCTGGTCATGGACGAGGCATTGAAGTGGCTGCAAACCCTTCTCCAGGCCAATTCGCACCGCAATTTTTTTCTCTGGGTTCACCTCTACGACCCGCACCACCCCTACAATCCGCCGCCCCCGTTTGCCGCCGAGTATCGCGATCATCCTTATGATGGCGAGATCGCGTTTGCCGATTCCCAGGTAGGCCGCCTCACCAGATTCTTGAAAAAGGAGAAGCTCTACGATGAGACGATGATCGTCCTGGCCGGCGATCATGGCGAGGGATTAGGGGAGCATGGCGAGAAGACCCACGGATTTTTCATTTACAACTCCACTTTGCACGTGCCCCTGATTATCAAACCCGCGGCTATTAAGCCCGCGATGGTTAAAACTGCGAGAGCTGCGGCGCATCGCAACGTCGCCGTGCCGGTAAGCCTGGTCGATCTGTTGCCCACGGTGCTCGATTCCCTGCAGATGCCGGTTCCCAACGGAGTGCAAGGCCGCAGTCTCACGCCGCTGCTTCGCGGCGAGGCTGCAACCGCCGCCAGTGACCTCTATGGCGAGACCTACCTGCCCCGCATTCATTTCAACTGGAGCGAGCTGCGCGGCATCCGCAAAGACCGCTACCACTTCATCGACGCGCCGCGTCCCGAGCTCTATGATCTCGACGCCGACCCCGGCGAGCTGCACAACCTCTTTCCCGCGCGGCAGGCAGTCAGCGCGGAGTTGCGCGCCCAACTGGCCCGCGTAATAAAACAAGATACCCCCGGCCAGGAAACCGTGGAGAAGACCAGCCTCGATCCCGAAATGCTGGAGCGCCTTAAATCCCTGGGCTATGCCGCGGTCTCATCCGGCGCCACCGCCACCCTCAGCGACACCAGCCTTCCCGATCCCAAGGACCGCCTTTCGGTCTATGACCTGATCTCGGATGCCATCGATGACAGCCAGCATGGCCATTACGACGCTTCCATCGAGAAGTTGCAAGCCACTTTCAAGACCGAGGCGAAATCCATCCCCGTCCACTACCTTCTAGGGCTGGATTTCTACCGCACGCGCGACTTCAAGTCATCAGTGCGAGAGTTCGATGAAGTGCTCGCACTGAGCCCGTCGTACGCGCTTGCTGCCTACTACCTGGGTCTCGCCCATGCGGGCGCGGGCGACTGGGATGCTGCCATCGCTTCTCTCACTCGTGCGTTAGAGCTCGATAAGACCAACTTTGCCGCGGCATTTAACCTGGGCGCGGCCTACCTGCAGAAGCGTCGCTTCGACGAAAGCCTGGCGGCGTTTCGCCAATCGGTGGGGATCAATCCCGGGTACGCGCAGGGCTATGAGGCCATCGGGGAACTGCTGCTGTTTCAGCAGAAACCCGATGAGGCCATGGTTGCGTTCAAGCAAGCGCTGGCAGCTGGACCGGAAAATCCTAAGAGCCACTTGGGACTGGCGCAGGCATACGAACTCAAGGGCATGGCCGAGGAAGCGGCGCAGGAGCGGCGCCGGGCGACGGAAGTGCGTCATTAGCAGAGAGCGGCCGCCGGAAGAAATTCCCGGCATAGGGAAAGTTAGTTGAACTATGGGAGTTCTTCCTGACCCCGCTGTTCAGTTCTTTTGATGGAGGATTGATTTTGTTTTTCAGAAAAATTTCGCAAGGCGGGCGAAGGTTCGCCACTTCCCTCACGGTCGCCGCGTTACTTTTATCGGGGCAGGGAAGCGCCGCCATGGCGCCATCTCGTCCCGCCGCGCGTCCCGCCGTACGGCATGCCCCGTCTAATCTCGCCGCGCGCCCCAACGTCATCCTGATTACGATCGACACTCTGCGTGCTGACCATGTGGGCATTTACGGCAGCACTACCGCGGCAACTCCGGCCATCGATGGCCTCGCGGCCGGCGGTATCGTCTTTGATCACGCCATCTCGCAGGCGCCACTCACGCTGGCGTCGCATGCATCTATTCTCACCGGCACCTATCCTTTTTACAACGGGGTGCAGGATTTCACCGGTAATCCTCTTTCCTCTTCGTTCCAGACCGTGGCACAGGCGTTCCAGCGCAATGGATACGCCACCGCCGCCGTCGTCAGCTCGTTTGTGCTCGACCGCAGTTGGGGACTGGCGCGCGGCTTTTATGTTTACCAGGACGCTTTCGCTCCCCGCAGTTTTGTGGAGAAAAACGTGGCGCTGGTCGAGCGTCCGGCCGCGCAGAGCCTCGATCTTGCGCTGGCATGGCTGCAACACCGGCCCGCCAAGCCGTTTTTCCTATGGCTGCATCTCTACGATCCGCACAGCCCTTACGATCCTCCTGAGCCATTCCATACCCGCTACCAGCGCGATCTTTATTCAGGAGAAATCGCCTATGCCGATTCGCAACTGGCGCGGTTGTTTCAATATTTGAAATCCGCGGGGATCTATGACCGCGCGGCGATCATCCTGCTCAGCGACCATGGGGAATCGCTCGGCGAGCACGGCGAAAAGGAACACGGATTTTTTATCTACAACTCCACCGTGCATGTGCCCCTGATCATCAAGCCGCCGCAAGTACCAAACCGGGCCCCCGGCGCACACCATGTGACCAATGCGGTTGAGGCTGCCGCGGTCGCGCCTACGTTGTTGCAATTTGGCGGATTCAAAGACCGCATTCAATCGCAGTTTCAAACCGCGAGCCTCATGGGATCGATTGATCCCGGCGCGAAGGGGCCGGCAACGCAATCTACCGCATACAGTGAGACTTTTTATCCCTTCAGCTCGTTCGGATGGAGCCCGCTGCGAGGCCTGCAAAATGATCGCTACCAATACATCCAGGCGCCTTCCGCCGAGCTTTATAACTTGGGAATCGATCCGCGCGAAGGTAACAACCTGCTGGCTTCGCAGGGCGCCGTGGCTTCGGTGCTGGCCGATAAACTGGCGCAGCTCGCCGAGCGCTATCCGCCGCCGCAACAGCAGGAGGCAACAGCAGGAGTATCTCCCGACACCATCGCCAAGCTGCGCTCTCTCGGCTACGTGGCGTATAAATCTCCGGTCCCGACAGCGGCGCTGGCGGCCAGCCTGCCCGATCCTAAAAACAAAATTGAGGAATTGAACGCCATCCTCCGCGCCGGGGACATGCTGCAGCTCGGCGAGATAAGCGCAGGGGAAAAACTTCTGGAAGAGGCCAGAAGCAGCGATCCCGGCATGTACATCATTCCTTTCATGCTGGGTGAATCGGCTCTGCGCCAGTCGCAGTGGGATAAAGCTGCCACCGAGTTTGACCGGTCGCTGAAACTCAACCCCAATTTCGATCAGGCCATGACCGGCCTGGCCCGTGCCTTGGCGCAGCAGGGAAACCTCGAGGGCGCGCGCCAATGGCTGCAAAAAGCCACCACCGCAAACCCGCAGAATTACCGGGCATGGTACGAGCTGGGCTTCATTGAATCAAGGGACAACCCCGAGGCGGCCAGGGTGGCTTTGCGGAAGGTATTGCAGATCCAGCCCACGTTTGCGCTGGCCCATCGCGACCTGGGATGGCTCTCGTATCGTGCCAAGGCCTATACCCAGGCCCTGGCGCAATTCGAAGATGCTGTAAGGCTGGGGATTGACGACAAAAACACGCTGAATGCTGCCGGAATCTCCGCCAGCCGGCAGGCCAAGTTTGCCGAAGCGATCAAATTTTACAAGCAGGCAATCGCCGTGGATAGCAATTATGCAGAGCCCCACTTAAACCTGGGCCTGGCTTACCAGAAAACCAACCAGCAGGCAGCGTCACAAGCTGAGTACAAAACCGCCTGTCGCCTGCAACCAGATTTCTGTAAATACCTGCCCAAGTAAGTTTCGGAGTGTTTCCGGCGCCAATAACCTCATTGATCAAGCACCCGGAAGCCCACTCTTATGTCGTTTGCGATAGAGGAATCCTTTTTATATTTCCTTTGGGAAGAGGAATTCTTTTTATATGTCCTTCAGGACAGAGGAAATTCTTTTTATATGTCCTTCACAAGATAAGTACGCGTTTTATGTGTCCTCCAGGAGATAAGTACGCGTTCTATATGAATTGTCATTCCGAGCGAAGTCGAGGAACCTTTTGTTTCGTGTGCGCGACTCGCACAGCCGCCCGAGCCATACGCTCGAAGAACCGGCGGTCAGGTCTTACGCGTAGCCTGCCGTTGACTCTTACGCGGTTGGAAGTAATTCCTTCACGCAGGAGCAGAGCACCTCCGGCTCGGCTGAGGTAAAACCCTGGAAGATTTACGATTTGCCAAGCAGATTCAAAGGCAGGCTGTGCGTAGAACCAGTTCGAAGGCCGGTTGAATCCATTGATTTCGGCTGGGACTTCTACAACCCCATAGGAAACAAAGGGTTCCTCGGCTTCCGCTCGGAATGACAACTCAAATATAAAACTACTGAGAATCTGCTCCAGTGACATGCTTACATCGGTAAAAATTGAATTCTTCCGTGAACCCGTAATGAGAAAACCCCATTGGAGAAAGATTTGTGGAACAGTAGGGATTCTTCCTCACCCCGATAAAGCCGGGGGTCGTCAGAATGACAACTGATAATTGGAAATTTTTCAAACGCAGGAATTTGTCAGACGGGCGGGATTTACCCGATAGAAAAGCGTTCGTCAGAATGACAACTGATCATCTATCTGTTTGAACGCGGGAATTTGGCAGAACGAGCTTTCGCAGCAACCCGTTTACCGTGCGCCACCCTGCAAGCGCGCCAGCACCGCCCTGGCATTGCCCGCCATTGGGTCTTGCGGAAATTGAGCCAGGAAGGTCTTTAGCTCCGCGATTGCCTGCGGCTGCATTTTTTGCTGCAGGTAGAGGTTCACCAGTTCCAGATAAACCTTCGACATGGTGGGGTCGGCTGCCAGCGCGTCGCTTAGCATGCGCTCGGCTTCCCGCGGTTTTCCGGTGCGGGCATAAATTGTTCCCAACAGGAATTTTCCCAGCCCTGACCCCGGCTCCTTCTTCAGGCCTTCCAGCACCGTGGACTGCCCCTCGGGGTAGCGCCTGGTCAAAAGGTAAACGTTACCCAGGTTGAAATAGGCGGCGGCGTCGTTGGGCCGGAGCTTGATTACTTCCTTGAATTGTTCGGCCGCGCCGTCGTAGTTGCCGTGACTGAGAAATGCGGAGCCCAGATTGTTATGGGCGGGAAAAAAAGCAGGCGCCAGCTCGATGGCCTTTTGAAATTCTTTGGTGGCTTCCTCAGGTTTGCCGTTCTCCGCGGCGCGCAATCCCTTGTCATAAGCCTTCAGCGCATTCCTGGGATAATTTTTTCTGTACTCGTTGAGATCCACCAGGTAGGGATTGCCTCCCGAAACCTGTGACGCGTTCTCGGCTTCATTCTTCTTCTCCCGGGGGATCAGAACGATCTGGACCAGCACGTTCTGGGGAGAGAATCCGGTGATAACCGCATCGACACGGACCGGAATGTAAGCTTGATCATCCACCACCACGTGATAAAGATTGGTTGGCAGTTCCGAAAAGCTGAATCGCCCTTCCGAATCGGAATAGGCAACCGCAGCCACTATTCCGCGCGCTTCCAGCTTGATTTCGATATTCGCGGAAGGAAAATTGCCGGCGCCGACGCGCAACTGGCCGACGATGCTTCCTGCGGCTCTTTGACTGCCTTGCTGCTGGGCGTACCCCCATGTGCCGAGAACAGCCAGGACCAAAACCAGCAAACATCGGAACTGGCGATTTAAAGCCATATTTTTGCGTGAAAAAAGGGCTTGTCCTCAATTGAGGACAAGCCCTGAAAACAGCGATAGCTAGAAGGTGATCTTCAAACCTAGTTGCATCTGACGCGGGTTGAAGGTGCCAGCCGACTGGCCAAAGTTGGATCCGTTGATCCGGTTGTGGCCAGCGGGAAGCAGGAAGTTGGTGTGATTGAAAAGGTTGAAGGCCTCCACGCGGAATTGCCCGCCGATTCTCTCAGTAAACTTAATATTCTTGAAGAGAGACATGTCGGTGCCGTAGAAGCTGGGTCCCACAAAGGTGTTCCGTGAAAGATTACTGGAGCATGCTACGCAGGGAGCGCTGAAGAAGCCTGCACCCTGTTTGAACAGGGGGCCCCATCCATTCGTCTGCTGCGCCTTGGTTGGGTTGAAGGTGTTGGAGATTGCATTCGGACGATCGTTCTTGGTGCCATCCAGGTTGTAATCGCCGCCCACATTACGGCACAGCCCCCCATCAATGCCGGCCTGAGTGCAAGTGCCGGCCAGCTTGGAGGATGCGGAAGTAAATGGGCTCCAGTGCGCTCCGCTTTGATAGGAGACGATTCCATTCAACTGAAATCCTCCCAGCACGGTGCGCACAAATCCATTGGAACCCGAGAAGCTTGGCAGGTTCCATTGGTAGTTGAACACCAGGCGGTTGCGAACGTCGAAGATCGAATCCCCACGGTCGGCGATTAATCGAACGCTGTCCGTGGAGAACCCCTCGCCGGCAGAGGCGCCATTGGCCGTGGTCGCGCCGCTGTGCCAGGTGGAACCTTCGTCAATCGAGTGACTCCAGGTGTAGCTGACGTTGAATGCCACCCCGTGGCGCATCTGTTGTTTCAGCGTCGCCTGCAGCGAGTTGTATTCCGAATTGACATTGTTCTGCCAGTTGCGCAGCTTGCCATAGTTGGGATTGAGGAGACCCGCGGGATTCAGTGCCGACCTCAAGCTGCAGTCCCGGCGGCCAAAGTTGTCGGTCGCACAGGTGCCCGCGGGCAGCCTGCCCCCGGCCTGACGATTGATGCTGGCCGCACGGAAGAGCTTGCGCCCCAGGGTTCCCACATAGTCAATTTCCAGCACCGTCTTGGGAACGATTTCATGCTGGAGGCTGAGAAACTCATTCAAGACATAGGGATCGCGGATGCCTTGCGGCAGAATTATCCCCGTAAGAAATGCCTGGTTGGGGTTATTGGGGTCCCATCCGTTGATGTTGCCGGTGGCTTGTGCTTGTGTTCCCTGGAAGTTCCTGGGGTCCGGCGGGCCGGTGAAGCGCGGAGCGCCACCGCTCTGAGGGCCATAGAAAACGCTGTTTACATCCCCGGCCAGGAAATTATTGACTCCGTTAAAGGAGTAGTAGGGAAGGTTCCAGCGGGAGTTGGAGAGCGGGTTGTACAGTGTGCCTTCGTAGGATTCTCCAAAACCGCCGCGCAATGAGGTCTTGCCGGTGCCGAAAACATCCCAGGCGAAGCCGACGCGCGGACCAAAGTTCAAATGGTTGCCTTTGCCCAGCGATGTTGCCGGGGCAAAACCGCCGGGTCCGCAAACCCCCGCCAGGGTGGCCTTGCGTCTCTGATCAGGAGACGAGCAGGTAGGCGACCCGATAGGAGCGTTGGCATTCTGCAGTTGCTGGGAAAGAGTAGTGCCCGGGCCCAGGATGAAGGTGGTGGCCAGCTTCGCTTGCTCCGTGTGCCTGGCGAACAAGTCGTATCGCAGCCCCAGGTTTAAGGTTAGACGCCGCGTGACCTTCCAGTCATCCTGGAAATAAGCGCCGACCTCTTTGTTGCGCCAGTGGCGAATGCTGGATTGCAGGTGCGCCGGCTGGTTCGTGATTAGTCCAGGATCAACTCCCGCCACCATCCCATACGGTGCGTCGGCGGCGAAGAACACCGGGTCGAAAAAGTAGTAGGACGGACGGGCGACGTTGAACTCGCTGTTTTCGATGTTTCTGCGGAAATCACCGCCGATCTTCATGTTGTGATTTCCCTTGGTCACCGTCACCATGTCGGCATACGTGTAGATGTTTTCATGGAAGGTCTGGGGATAGCCATTGTAGGAGCCGAACCCGGTACTGCCATCATCAAATCCGATGGCCGGAACGCCCGGGCGGTTGGCGGTGATTCCCGCAAGGTTCCCGGAGTAACCCGCGCGGAATTCATTGACGATGGATGGTGAAAAGATGTGGCTGAACGTGACTTGCGCATTGGGTGCGCTGAAGGTAGACGGATTCAAAAACCCACGCAATCCCGTGGGTCCGCCAAAAAACTTATCGCCGGATTTCAGGTAGTTGTACTGGCCGAAAATGCGATCCTTTTCTCCCAGGTTGTAGTCAATGCGGATGCTGGCTTCGTTGCCGTTGAAGAGGTTGCCCTGGGTCTGAGACTTCGAGAGGTTCAGGGCGTTTACCAGGAACGGAGCGTTGCGGTTAAAGGTGCCAGCCCGCAGAGGGGCAACCACGCTGCAATTTGCCGCCTGGTAAGCCTGGTCGGCGGCGGTCACGCCAATAATGGAGGCGAACCTGGCGGCGATGGCCGCATTGCTGTTGTCTGGGCAGGTGTAATCGCCAAAATTGCCGAATCCTGAACCGCTGGCGCCACCGCCGATGAAACTGGTCAAGGTATCAGACACCGTTCCCGAGTTCGAGGGCTTGAAGTTGTTATAGAGGAGCGCGGCAACCGAATTAGGCTGGGCCGCGATCACCGCCGCCCGGAACTCCGGAGATTCAACGGTGGTTGGCGCCGGCGGAGACGACGTCAAGAACCGGTCACCCTGGTAGGAACCGAAGAAGAACAGCTTGTCCTTAATGATTGGGCCACCGATGGTGCCGCCGAACTGGTTGAAGTGCAGAGGGGACTGCTTCTGGCCCTGGTTCTTCTGGAAGTAGTTGTTGGCGTCGAGCGCGTTGTTGCGAAAAAACTCGAAGGCCGAGCCGTGGAAGGTGTTGGTGCCGCCTTTCGTGACCAAGTTGGTGATTGAGCCGGCGCTGTTGCCGTATTGCGCCGAAGTGTTCAGCGTCAGCAACTGGAACTCCTGCACCGTGTCCTGAATCGGGGTCGTAACCGGTCCTCCGCTCAGGCCCTTATTGGATACGCCGTTCATCAAAAATCCGTTGAAGTCTTCGCGCACCCCGTTGACCACGGTGCCCGCGCCGTTTTCATAATCGACGCCACGGACGTTGATGGCGCCGGGCGCCAACTGGATCAAGTCGTAAACGTTGCGGCCATTCAACGGCAAGTTGGCGATCTGGGTCGAAGATACGTTGGCCGACAGCTTGGAGTCATCCACGTTGACCTGCGGGGCCTCGGTCGTGACCTCGATGGTCTCACTACGCTGCCCGATCTGTACTTTGAAGTCGGCGCGCTGCGTGGTGCCGACGTCAAGCTTGGTACTGGACTTGAAGTCGGTTTTGAAACCCGCCGCTTCCACTGTGATCTTGTAATTACCCACCGGCAGGGCCTGGGACGTGTACGAGCCGCTGTTGTTGGTGGTCACAACGGTCGTGAGGTTGGTGTCAACGTTGGTAATGGTGACGGTGGCGCCCGGAACCGCGGCTCCCGAAGGATCGGTGACCGTTCCCGTAAATATTCCGGATCCAATCTGGGCCGTCGCTCCAACTGCCAGCATCGCCAGCAAAAGGAACAGGGCAAACACGCGGACTGCAATTACTTCCATCTTCCTTTTCATTTCGTCACGCCTCCAAAAATTTGGGTCCAACTACCTTGCCGGGTGGAACAAAATCAACTTTCATACCGCAAAAGGTTAAAACAGCTTGTTATTTCTCCCTGCAATTTGATAGCCGCAGGAGATATTGAAAACAAAGGGGTTGCACAGTTCAAATCGTCAGGCTCATACTGTTTATAGTATTTGTACGGTTTTGTCTATGGAAATATAAAGATTTGGTCAACCGAATCGATTTTTTGGATACAGCATCAGAGGAGACGAGCGGAACCGGGCTAACGGCCACCGGATTCCCGCACCACCAGCACCCGGTCGGCCGGCTGGTCGCGCAAGGTATCCACCTGTCCCGAAGGCCATCGCACGGTGATGCGATTGACCCGGGACGCCTTTCCCAATCCAAAATGCACCCGCAGATCGCTGGCCGAAAGGTAGCTGCTGTTGGACCGCACCTCGTCCCCCTGGCGCGTTCCGCCGGCCTCAATTTCAACCCGCGCCCCAATGCCGTCGCGGTTTGACTTCGTGCCCACCGTCTGGATGGCCAGCCAGTGATTGCCGCTTCGAGTCACGTTGCGCAGCAGCAGCGGGGCAGCGTCAAGATTGCTCACCAGCAGGTCGAGCCTCCCATCATTATCGATGTCGGCCACCGCGGCGCCGCGGCCCACGCGCGCGGTGCGGAAAGCCGCTCCCGCGCCTTGACCAATCTCGGCAAACTTTAATCCGCCCCCGGGGAGGCCGCCTGAGGGTGCACGGTCTGGAGGCCCGCCGCCGAGGTTGCGAAAAAGAAAATTGGGCTCCGCATAAGTGACCCCAAAACTTTTCCCGTCAACTTGCGGATTCACGTGCCCGTTGGCCACAAAAATATCGCTCCAGCCGTCGTTGTCGGCATCGAAAAATTTCGCGCCAAACCCGAGCATGGGAATGCTGGGAGGCCCAAACCCCGATGGACCCGCCATGTCGGTGAACTCGCCGGAGCCGTCGTTGTGGTAAAGGTTGTTGCTGTCGTCGGAAAAATTGGTCTTCACCAGATCCAGAAAACCGTCGTGGTCGTAGTCAGCCGCGTCCACGCCCATCCCCGCCTGTTCCAGGCCATCGGAGCTGTAGGCCACCCCCGCCGCCGCCCCCACTTCGGTGAATCCCCCCTTGCAGTCCCCGCGATAGAGCATGCTGGGCGTGGAATCGTCGGCTACATAGATGTCCATGCATCCATCAGTGTTGTAGTCGAGCCAGACCACGCCCAGGCCATAATTTCCCTGGGGATCGATGTTAGCCTTCTCCGACACGTCTTCAAATGTTCCATCGCCGCGGTTGTGATAAAGACGGTCGCGCGAACCCTTCAGCCCTCGCGGGCCGC
>JBBSHD010000029.1:0-12589 GCA_038253455.1 Terriglobales bacterium
GATTTTTGGCTTTGGCATGGGGTTGCGCTGAACGTTTTGGCGGTAGGGGTCCCTCGGCTTTAAGAAACAAAGGCTGGCCTCAGGATGACACGGGTTTACGGGGTGTTTCGCTCGGCGAAATTCATCGCAAATTCTTGGGTTCTTGTTGAAAAAGCAAAATGCAATTGACTTTATTTCTAAAACAACGGCTCTACTTCTCTGTCGTCAGGGGAAGATTTTTTTCGCGCCAGACTCTTATGCCGCCGTCCATTGATTCGACCTTGGTGTATCCCATCTGTTGCAGCGCATCGGCGGCCAGGGCGGACCGGTACCCGCCTCCACAATAAAGGACTACCGGGGTCTCCAAGCCGGGCACGCGTTCTTCTATGTCTCGCTCAATCACGCCCTTCCCCAGGTGGATCGCTCCCGGCAGGTGATCCTTAGCCCACTCGCTTTCTTCCCGCACATCGATGAGGACAAACTGGTCACCGCGATCCAGCCTTTCCTTGACCCCGATGGGTGTGGTCTCGTGAATACGCTGGCGGGCCTGGTTAACAATCTGTAGGAACCGCGGGGAATGCTGAGGGGCCATGAAAGCCATTCTAATGGAGCAGGGGCTGATTCGAGCTCCACTAATTGGTGGCGTTATGAAACGCCAAATTGGGCGAACTCCCGAATTGGGATTCTCTGACCAAACACTGCGAGCGTGAGGACGAACTTCAGCCTTTGTGACCGCGCTCACTGTATGGTTCAGAAAGGGTAGTTGGGAAGGCGGCAAAGCGCTTCACAGCGAACTTTGCCGGCATCGCAAGAGAATTTTCAGGGGCGGCGCCATCCTCAAAGTCGCAATGTAAAGAGAAGGCGGCAGTCTCTCCTGGTTTTCCTGGAAAACCGGATCCTATGAAATTATCTATAGCGCAAAGATTTACCGCGGGATTTTCGCTGGTGGTACTGCTCCTGGTCATCGGCGGATGGATTTCTTACCAGGGTATCTCCCGCCGCACCGAAACAGCCACAGTGGCGCGGCGCAGCCTGCGGATCACTGACGACTTGCGGTGGATCGGATTGAACCTTGACGACGCCGCCAAAGGCGAGGCCGGCTACAACGTTTCCGGCGCCGATTCATACCTCACTACGTTCAACTACTCCCTGGTCAATATCAATCAGGCTTTCGCGCGTCTGCACGGACTGCCGGGTGAAACCACGATTGAATCCCCGGAGTTCAACAAGCTTGAAACCCTGACCTCTGAAAAGCTGGCGGAATTACAGCGCGGCATCGATACGCGGCGGACCTACGGTCCTTCGAACCGGCAGGAAGCGGCTGGAACACCCGGGCTGACGGCGGGACTCGCAGCCATCCACCTCGTCATTACCCACCTGAGCCAGGGGGAAAACAGCAGGCTGCGCGAACGAACCCGGGAGGGCGAACGAACCAACCTGAGAATCACGTGGATTTTGTTCATCATGACCGGTCTGGGACTGGGAACGGTCTGGATTACGGGCACGGCCATCGTGCGCAGCGTGACCCGGCCCATCGCGGGGATGGTGGAGGTGGCGGGCAAAATCGGCGAAGGCGCGTGGGACCAGCCGATGCAAAGCACCGGGAATCAAAGTGACGAGATGGGCAAACTGGACAGGGCATTCAATGACATGGCCCGGCGCCTGCACGACCGCGAGGACCGTTTGCGCCTGCTGGAGGCGGTGGTGGTAACCGCCAGCGACGCGGTCATGGTGTCGGAGGTGGTGCTCGACAACCCGCGAGAATCGAAGATCATTTTTGTGAACGAAGCATTCTGCCGGATGACAGGCTACAGCCGCGAGGAAGCGATGGGCAGAAGTCCGGTGCGCAAGGGACCGAAGACCGACCTCAAGAAAATAGCGGAAATGCAGCGCGACATGCTCGAGGGCAAATCGGTGCGAGGTGAATTTATTTACTATCGCAAGGATGGCTCCGATCACTGGATCGAGTGCAGCGTGACGCCCATTCCCGATGAACAGGGAATCTTTACGCGGCGAATTTCAATCCAGCACGACATCAGCGCGCGCAAGCGGGCGGAAGAGACCGTCGCCATTCAAAAACAGGAACTGGAAGAGCGCAACCGCCAGGTCGAAAATGCCAACCGGCTGAAGAGCCGGTTTCTCGCCAGCATGAGCCACGAGTTGCGCACCCCACTCAACGCCATCCTGGGATTTTCCGAGCTTCTCTCCGGTGAAACCTCGGGGCCGCTGTTGCCCAAGCAACAGCGCTTCGTGCAACACATTCACACCGGCGGCGCGCACTTACTTACGCTGATCAATGACATCCTCGATCTATCCAAGATCGAAGCCGGCAAAATCGAGTTGTCTTACGAGCACTTCTGGGCGGATGGCGCCATCAGCGAAGTCGCTGCCAGCATGGGACCGCTGGCCGCCGATAAGCGGCTGGAGTTGCGGCTCGCGATAGAACCCGGACTGCGAGTTCATGGCGACCGGTTTCGCTTCAAGCAAATTCTTTATAACCTGCTAAGCAACGCGGCCAAGTTTTCCCCGGCCGGCAGTTTCATCAATATCGCGGCCACGGGGGAAAGGGATTTTGCCCGCATCGTGGTGGAAGACCAGGGAATCGGAATCAGGAAGGAAGACCAGGCGGTCATCTTTGACGAATTCCGGCAGGTAGGCAACGCCAACAGCGGCGTCAAGGAAGGTACCGGACTGGGCCTGGCGATCACTAAGAATCTGGTGGAACAACAAGGTGGAAAAATCTGGCTGGATAGCGTTGCCGGGGAAGGCAGCCGGTTTTTTTTCACCATCCCGTTGGGGTCGCTGGACCAGGAGCCCGAGGTTCCAGTCGCGCCAGCTCTGAGCGGTCGAGCCGAGAACCCGCTGTTGCTGGTGGTCGACGATGAGCTTGCGGCACGCGAATTGATGGTAAGCCTCTTGGCCGGCGATGGTTACAGAGTGGAAACAGCCACATGCGAAGAGGAAGCCTTGAAGAAAGCTTCGGCGACGCTGCCGGACGTGATCACGCTCGACATCGTGATGCGCGGAGGCAGCGGGTGGGAAACGTTGAACGCATTGCGCGCCAACCCGGTTACGGCATCGATCCCGGTGATCATCGTTTCGGTGGTCGATGAGCCGCAGCGTGGCGCCGCCGAAGGCGCGAACGGCTACCTGGTGAAGCCCATCCAGAAAGAGGCGTTGCTCGACGAAGTACGCCGCGTCGTTGGTATTTCAAGCGTTGCCGCGGGCATCCGCTGAGCCGCAATTCCCCGTGGGATTCTGACTGAAGAGAGGTAAGAGCCGAAGCCCGCAGAGAGGATGAGGGCACACGATCATGACGCGCCGCGTTGCTGACCAAAAAATTGTCAGGCAGCCAGGGAAATGGAAACCCGGTTCCGGCCCTGGGACTTGGCTCGGTACATAGCAGCGTCGGCGGCGCCGATGAGGGTGCTGATTTCGCCGCCATGTAGGGGATATTCGGCGATGCCGATGCTGATAGTGAGCTTGCCGATATCGGGAAACTCGCCCTGGGCGACGGTGGATCGCAGCCTTTCGGCAAGTATGGCGGCCGCGCCGATATTGGTTCCGACGGCCAGCACCACAAACTCTTCTCCGCCAAAGCGGCACAGGCTGTCCACGTCACGCAGGCAGGATTTGAGCAGGCGCGCGACCTCGCACAGGGCGGAATCGCCGGCCAGATGCCCGTAGGTATCGTTGATTTGTTTGAAATGGTCGATGTCGATCACGATGATGGAAAAATTAGTCTTGAAACGCTGGCAGCGCTTGACCTCTTCTTCGAGACGATGGTCCCAGAAGCGGCGGTTGAAGACGCCGGTTAAGGGGTCGATCTGGGAAAGCCTCTCCAGTTGCCACTTCTGCTTTTCGCTGCGATCAAGAAATAAGGCCAGCCACCATACCAGGATGACGAAAAGCAGCACGTTGCAGATGACGATGAGGGCGATTCCGAGCTTGATCTCCCCAAAGTTGAAGTTGTCGCGCACGAAGAAGCCGGCGAGAACAATGGGGACGGCGATGACCATGGGAATGAGCCGGCGGGCAACCACTCCGCCGCTGGTTTCAGACCAGAAAAGGGCCACGATTCCGGAATCGGGGTGGCTGAAGAAAATGCCGAGGCTGAAGGTGAATAACGCGACCGCACTCTGCAGCGGGATGGAAAAGTAAGGGGTGGCGTCATAAAGCGAAGGGACGCCCAGGATGTATCCCAGCATGGCAAACAGAGAAGAAATGCCCGCCAGCAAGGCGATGATCTGGGCGAGCACCACCCGGGGCGGGCGCATCGACAGGCAAATAAGGCTGCATGCGGCCACGCATAAATTGACCGCGGCCAGCGGCGCCATCATTCCTGGAAAGGCGGAGGATGAGTGATCGACGACCAGGAGCTCATCGATGCCCAAGGAGTGGTGGGAGACGAATTCGAGAACATTGAGCGCGGCGATCAACAGGACCGCCAGCGAACAGAACAAGGAAATCAGCGGCACCCTCTTGTTTTTCAACGCCATGACCGCAATTCCGCCCAGCAGAAAACATAAGGCGGTATTGGCTTTCATTCCCACATAGCCGGGAAGCGTGGTAAGCAACTCCGGGACATGAGAAAACCAGCCCAGCATCACAATGGTGGCCAACCCTGCGGTCAACGCTCCAAAAAGGAAACTGAGCCGCCGGGCGACGTCGAGGCCGCGAAGCGGGAGGAGGGCATGGCATTTTCTTCGCGACCCATTTGCAACCGGCTTTCCTAATAAAGAAGCCAGCGTCTCTAAAGGCGCGGATCTAGCTGCGACGGTCATTGTGCCCCTGGTGTTTCCTCAATCCACAATGAACCACTGGTGCCGCAGCGGCCAAGGGTTCGTGGAAAAAAGAAGGTTAGAAAGATGTCATTTTTTCCCGACGTGGGAATCTTCCCGATCTGGCAACGTTGCGGGTCAACGCCAGGGACTGATTTTGTGGGACGCGAGGCGAGGAAACAACCGATTCGCCGACGGCGCCGGGATGACAACTCGCACTGGGCTTTTGCCCGGCTTTCCTGGGCTGAACCCGGCAAAAACGAAAAATTCCCCGGCCGCACTCCTAATGACAACTCTTCGCGGTCCCCCGCATCCAAGCTAGGCAGTAAATATCTTCCCCAAGGACAAACCACAATGGACGCCATCTCCCTATTGAAAGAAGACCACCAGAAGGTCAAGAAGCTGTTGTCACAACTGGACGAAACCACGGAACGCGCGGACGTGACGCGCACCGAGCTGTTTGCCCGGGTCAAGCGCGAACTCACCATCCACGAAATTATTGAGGAAGAAATTCTTTATCCGGCATTCGAAAAACAGGCCAAGATGAAGGACATCGTGCTCGAAGGCTTCGAAGAACACCACGTGGTGGACACCATCATGGGCGAGCTCGCCAAACTCTCAACCGATGATGAGATGTGGGGCGCCAAGCTCAGCGTGATGAAGGAAAACGTGGAGCACCATATCGAGGAAGAGGAAGACGACATGTTCAAGAAGGCGCGCCGCCTGTTCGATGAATCGGAGCTAAAGGAACTGGGCGCCCAGATGCTCGCGCGCAAGAAAGAAGTGGAGGCTGAAGGACCGCGGCAACTGCAAAAAACCCGCGACGAAGCCAGTTAGGCAAGGGCAGTCAGAGAAAACCCGCCCGCGCACAGGTCCCCGTCGCTGGCGGTTATTTATTGATGTCTTCCCGGTTTTCCAGCCGTTTCACCAGCCCTTCGATTTGCGGCTTCGCGGATGAAGGCGCGGCGGCGAGGCAGAGCTTCAGCCCTTGACCGCGATACAGCGCGTGGATAGCGCGGCGGTCAGGCCGCGCTATACTGCCACCGATGCCGGGGAAAAAAAGCTTTGCCGAGGACCTCGCGGCGCTCGACGAGATGCGCCGGCGACCGCCGGGCGAATCCGTTGAGGCCCTGCGGCGCGCACTGGCGCATCGCAATAACTATGTCGTCGCCCAAGCCGCGAACCTGGTTAGTGACTTCCGGATGGCCGAGATGGTTCCCGACCTTCTTGAATCATTCGATCGCTTTTTTACAAATCCCTTCAAGACTGACCCGCAATGCTGGGCCAAGCATGCCCTGGCCCAGGCGCTGGCCGCGCTGGAATATCAGGAGGCCGAGGTCTTTTTGCGCGGCATGCGCCACATCCAGATGGAGCCGGTATGGAAAGGCCAGTCCGATACCGCCGGGCGGCTGCGCGGCGCCTGCGCCCTGGGCCTGGTGCAGTGCCGCCAGCTTTCTAATAACGATTTGCTGCAATGCCTGGTCGATCTGTTCGCCGATTCTGACAAGACGGTGCGCCTGGAAGCGGTGCGATCGGTCGAACAGGTGAACTCACCCGCGGCTGGGCTGCTGTTGCGCATGCGCGCGGTAGTTTCCGGCGAAGAACCCGAGGTCCTGGGAGCTTGTTATGCAGGGACCTTGAATATCGAAGGCAAGAGCGCAATCCCCTGGGTGGCGCGGTTCATGACGGCGGGCGGTGATGCGGCCACCGAAGCCGCCTTCGCCATCTCCGCCACGCGCTGCCCGGAGGCTTTTGATTCTCTGCACCAGCGGTTTCTGCTCGATCACGACGCCGGCTTGGGGCCGGTGCTGCTTTCCGCAATCGCCTTGACGCGGCAGCAGGCGGCAGCCGATTTCCTGTTGGATATGGTGGATAAGGAATCGCCGCACGCCGAGGCCGCGATCGACGCCATCCTGCGCTCGCGTCCCGCAGACGAGACGATGTCGCGCCTTCGTGAAATCATCGCGGGGCATCCGCAATTTGCGCCGGCCCTGGCATCGCACCGCGAAAATCCGGCCTGAGTCATGGCAATTTTTGCACAATATTTCAACGATCTGGCTCAGTACTGGCGCGATGTGTGGGCCTCGCGGTGGCGGCCGCTATCGCGCGCGGAAGCCATTGGCGGGCTGGCGTTTTTCGCGTGGTTCCTCTGGTATGGGCTGGGCAAGGAGGGCGGCGACTTCATGTTTCTCGATTCCGGCAACGCCGTGATCCATGAAGGCGGCCATGCGCTGTTCAGCTATTTCCCCCGCTTCATGACCGTCGCCGGCGGAACTGTTCTGCAGTTGCTGATTCCCTTTCTGCTGGCGCTGGCGTTCTACGTCCGCCGCCAGGCGCTGGGGACCAGTCTTTTAATGGTGGTGATGTTTGAGAACTTTCTGGGGATTTCGCGCTATATGGCCGACGCACGCGCCATGGCCCTGCAGTACATCGCCATCGGCGTCGGCGTGATGAGCGGCGACGAGATGGACCCTGACATGCACGACTGGCACTACATGTTCTCGCACCTCGGGGTACTGAATCACGACACCAGCATTGCCGCCTGGGTATTCAGGCTGGGATGGGCAGGCATGATAGTCACGGTGGCGTGGTTCGCATATCGCTGCTACCAGGACTGGCAGGAAAGCGGGTGGCGCGAGGATTTTCGGGAGCCGATGACCTGATGGCGATATTTGATCCTCGTCACCGCGGCTGAAGCCGAAATTCTTAACAGCATCTATTCAGCGGCCTTGAAGGCCGCTACTTCCACTTAAAAGTTAAAACTCTAGTGCACTTTAATAGTTGGTGTGCCCGATACCCGGATTGATCGAACGCCGGAACCTACGCTATGTCATTGGGGACAGACGAACACGTTTTATATGTCCATCAGAACAGAAGTATTCGTTTTAGTTGAATTGTCATTCCGAGCGCAGCCGAGGAACCTTTTGTTTCCTTGACCCAACCCGCGCAGACGGCCAAGGCGCAAAGTCAAAAGAATCGACGCTCGGACTTTACGCGTAGCCTGCCGTTGACTCTCCCTCCACCGGGGTGGTGCTCATGGTGAAGGAATTGTGTCGTTCCGGCTTTAATCATGCAGCAGGTCTGGGAGATTTCCTAGTTTGCCAGGGCAGATCAAAGGGACAACTCATATAAAACGTGCAGTCTTGGCGCGGAGGAAATGTAAAACGTGGCTTCTTTAGAAGGACATATAAAAGGTGGCTTCTGTCCCGGAGGACAAGTAAAACGAACGCTTCCGTCGCGGCGGCAAACTTTCCCTCTGCGAAGGAGATTTCTGGGCTTATTCCACTTCTCGTCACCTCGGCTGAAAGCCGCAATTCTTAAAGGCAGCTATTCAGCGGCCTGAAAGGCCGCTGCTTCCACTAAGAGGCAAAGCCCAAAGGCAAAAAACGCTCAGGGCGCGGTCCGATTTGCCATCGGATCGCGGAGGCCAGCCACTCGCATTGCCCCTGAATAACGACTATGCCGGCAGGCTCTTGCGTTCCTTGATCTGGGCCAGCAGGCGGTCGATCTTCTCTTCCCTGTCCATGGCATCGAAGCGGTCGTCGAGCGATTCACCATGCACCTCGCGGTGAGCGTCGTTGGTGGCTTCGAGCCTGTTGATTTTGTCGCGCATGCGGTCGAGCGCCACCGCGGCGCCGCTGCTGGCGATGGCTTTGTGGGCTTCGCCGGCCTTTTGCACGGTGCGCGAACGGCGGTGCTGGGCGATCAGCAGCTCGCTCTTGGCTTTGGCTTCGGCCATCTTCTGTTCCAGGGTGTAGAGTGCGGATTTCAAGTTTTCCACCTGCGTCCTCTGATCGGCCACCTGCTGGCCAAAGCTTTCGGCAAACTGCTTGTAGCCCAGCGAGCGTTCGAGAGCGGCGCGGGCCAGGTCGTCATCCTTTTTTCTGGTCACCGCAACTTCCGCCTTGCGCACCCAAGCTTCGTGCTTTTCTTCGTTTTCCGCCTGCTTCTTTTCGAGCAGGTTCTGGTCGGCGATGGCGATGGCCACCTGGGTTTTTACCTGCAGCAACTGGTTCTGCATATCGAGGATGATCTGCTTCATCAGTTTCTCAGGATCTTCCGCCTTTTCGATCAGGTCATTCAAATTGGCGCGCACCAGGGTTGAAACTCGCTCCAGTAAAGTCATCTCTCTGCCTCCTTATGAATTGCGGTGATTAGCCGTTAGTTTGCGAACTGAATGCCGGTATGGGCCGGGCGATTTCCATTTCGTATCCAGGTGGCCTGCCGGGTCACGGCCGGTCACCCGCAGTTGAGAGAGTGCCGGTGACCTCGGCGGGCCGCGGCGCCTTATCGCCGATCACCCGCACCTTGTCGAAGAGATCGGCCATCTTCATCCCGCTCAGGGCTTCGAAGAGAGCCGGAACCTGGGCGGCGATAGTGGCCATGTCGCCGGTGATCTTGTGCATGCCGGCATTCTCGCCGTTGCCGGTGGAGACGATGGTGATTTTGTCCACGTTCTGCAGCGGAGCCGCCAGGGCGCGCACGATCTCGGGCATGCCGGTGAGCAGCTTGTCGATGACCGCTGCCTGGTTGTATTCCTGGAAGGCCGCGGCCTTGACGTTCATGGCCTTGGCCTCGGCTTCACCCTTCTTGAAGATGATCTCGGCTTCGGCTTCGCCCTGGTTGCGGGTGGCGCTGGCATGGCCTTCGGCTTCGGCGATCAAGCGCTGTTTTTCAGCTTCGGCCAAACACTGGATGCGCTGCTTCTCGATTTCCGCGCCTTTGAGCACGGTGGCGATGAGCTCTTTCTCGCGGCGCAGGATTTCCGCGTCCTGCACCTTGATCTGCGATTCCTTTTCAATCTGCTGCACCCGCACCGCTTCAGCGGTGACCTGCTGCTGCATGATGTTGGTCTGGATCTCGTAGGCCTTGTCCGCCTGCGCCTGCTGTTTCTTGGTCACTTCGAGGAAGGCCGCGCGCTTGACCTCGAGATCGCGCTGCGATTCCGCCTGCTTGGCCAGGGAGAGGGTCTCGGCCAGCACCCGTTCCTGGTCGGCCTGGGCCTTGGCCACCGCGGCTTCGCGCTGGGCGATGGCCCTTCGCATGGCGGTGTCGCGCTCGGCTTCGGCAGTGGCCACGTCGGCGTCGCGCTTGATGCGGGCCACGTCCGGACGCCCCATATTGGTGATGTACTCGTTGGAATCGCGCACTTCCTTGATGGTGAATGAAATGACTTCCAGCCCCATCTTGTTCATGTCTTCGGCGCAGGTGGAGCGCATGCGGTCGGCCACCATCTCCGGCTCTTTGACGATCTGTTCGACCGTGAGCTGGCCGATGATGCCGCGCAGATGCCCTTCCATCACCAGGCGGATAAGCTCTTCGCGCTGCTGCGGCGTCTTGCTGAGAAACTGTTCGGCCGCGGTGCGGATGGAAACGTCGTCGGACTTGATCTTGATCTGGGCCACGGCTTCGACGGTCACCGCCACGCCCTGGTTGGTGTAGAGGTTTTGCTGCGGCGCCACGTCGAACGACATCAGCTCGAGCGAAAGCGATTTGTAGCTTTCGATGACGGGAAAAATAAAAGTGCCATGTCCGACGATGATGCGCGGCCCTTGCATTCCATACACCACCAGCGCCTCATTGGGAGCGGCCTTGCGGTAGAGCCTGGCCAGCAGGCCCACGATCAACATCAGTGAAACCAGCATGCCGCCTACTACGATCCAAAATGAAATTCCATCCATAAACGCCTCCGCGTAACTGAATTTCAAAACTCAAATCAAATCTTTTGCGCCATCAGCCTTCTGCAAATCTTCTCCGTGCTGAAAATGGTCTCCGGCGCCGGCAAGGTCATCGTCGGAAATATGGACGAGGTTCTCGTCGGCAAACTGTGCCCAGGGGCGCACGTAGGCGATCCCCTTGGAAAAGCTGGTGACCACAACTTCCGATCCCCGGGGGATGGCGGCGCCGGCATCGCTGCGCGCGCCGCATGCCCTGCGGGTCCCCGCCTGCAGGAAGACGATTTCCCCGGTGCCGTGGGCACGAACTCCGCTGGATACCGTGGCCATCACGCCAGCCATCTCGAAATCCTCGGCGTTCAGGGGACGCTCGTGTCCCATGAGGAACTTGGCCAGCACCCAGAAAACGATGGCAGCGCCGGCCCATCCGGTAAGCGTCGCCAGCACCAGCACCAGCGCAGTCCATAGGTGGGCGTAGTTGGTGAGCAGGTATCCCATGCCGCCAAACCAGCACAGGAAAGCCATCATGCTGGAGAAGTTGAAGAAGGAGACTTGTCCGCAGGGGTGCGCGCCCGTGCTCGCGCCATGCGCCGCGCCGCCGGCGTGGGGATGGGCAACGCCGTGTGCGCCATGACCAAAGTGGGGCAGGTGCAGGCGGCTGGGAAGGTGCGCATGCAGAGTGCCGGAGAAGAACGTGATCACGCTCATTCCCAGTCCGACGAAAAAGCAAAGAAGATAAAAGGTTTCCCAGGTCATAAGGTTTTCCTGAAATTTCCCCGATGTCTTGCGGGGTGGAGGCCGGCATTACCGGCGGCGTCGTGGCGTTCAAATTCAGGATGCAGCACTTGCAGCAGGCGGTCCATCAGCTCGGGTGTCTCCAGAATCGCTCCCATCAAGGCCAGGCACTTGCGCGTGTCCCTATGCTTGGCGAGCTGCAGCAGGCCGTGGCGCACCACGGCGTCGCGGCGAAAACGCTCGGCGCCCTGCACCAGCCACAGATCGAGTTTGTCTTCGAGGGCGCTGAGGTTAGAGGTGAGCTCGGTGTGATATCCGTCAGGGTCGTCCACCAGGTAGCCGGGATGCACCTTGAAGAACTTCGCCAGCAACATGCGGCTGGTGTTGGTGAGGTGGGGGCGAGCGCCGTTTTCGATCTGCGACAGGTAAGACTGGCTGATATTTTTCCTGAGCTCTTTCTTGATGGCGCGGGCCACTTCGGCCTGAGTCATTTCGCAGCCCAGCCCGCGGACGGCGCCTTCGACGGCGCGGAGGTAACGGATTTTCTCGCCCAGCTTCATGGAAAACTCTTATTGCATATTGCAATTTATATATTGCAATTTGAAATATAGGTTGTCAAGAACTCTATTTGGATTGTTTTCTTTGAGTTGGAAGAACCCTGGGAGGCTGCCTGGGGAAAAGCAGCGAAATAGCGCCCGCCCGGCGCATACCCAACAATCTCATGAAGGTACGTGCGGCCTGATCTAGACTGAATGCCTGATCTAGACTGAATGGATGACCAGTGCAACCAATTTGCGGATCGTGATCGCCGGCGGCAGTGGGCAGGTGGGTCAAATGCTGGCGCGGCATTTTCACGAAGCCGGGCACGTGGTCACGGTGCTGGCCCGGCAGCCGTCCAGCGCGCCATGGCGCACAGTGCTATGGGACGGACGCGAGTCAGGCCCGTGGACTGAAGTAATTGAAGGCGCCGATGTACTCATCAATCTTGCCGGACGCAGCGTGAACTGCCGCTATAGCCCGCGCAACCGGCGCGAGATCATGGAGTCGCGCGTGCAATCCACTTGTTTGCTGGGAGAGGCGATTGGCCAGGCGGCGCGGCCTCCCGCGCTATGGATGAATGCCAGCTCGGCCACCATTTATCGCCACTCGCTTGATCGTCCCATGGACGAAGCCAGCGGCGAGCTGGGCGGGGCGGAACCGGGTGCGCCGGACACGTGGCGCTTCAGCATTGATGTCGCCCGCAGTTGGGAGCGCGAGTTTTTTGCGGCGGAAACACCCAGTACCCGCAAGATTGCATTACGCAGCGCCATGATCATGTGGCCGTCGCCTGATGGAATCTTCGATACCCTGCTGCGCCTGGTGCGCCTGGGGTTTGGCGGGACCGCAGCTTCCGGCAAGCAATACATCTCGTGGATTCAC
>JBBSHD010000030.1:0-12529 GCA_038253455.1 Terriglobales bacterium
AAAGTCAACGGCAGGCTACGCGTAAAGTCTGAGCGTCGGTTCTTCGAGGGTATGGCTCGGCCGGCTGTTCGGGTCGCGCACAGGAAACAAAGGGTCCTCGGCTTGCGCTCGGAATGACAATTCACATAGAACGCGTACTTATGTTCTGAAGGACATACAAAACTTGTTCTTCTGTCAGCCGTTGACGAACTTTTCACCCGCCACCAGTATCTCCTCCACCAGTTCAGGCGTGGCGGCTTCCGCATAGACGCGCAGCAGCGGTTCAGTTCCCGAGCCGCGCATCAATATCCACGGGGTCGCGCCGTTGCCGTTCACCGGCGCGTCCAGAATGAACTTGTAACCATCGAGCTCCTGCGATTCGAGTACCTTGAACCGGCCCAGGGTCTTGACTCCCGCGGCTGCGCGCTGCAATGCCGGGATTTTGACTTCGTCGGGAATATGCATGTCGCGGCGGCCAAAGTGGTGCTCGCCGAATTCTTTTTGCAGGTCTGAAACCAGCTCGGCCAGAGTGCGGCCTTCCTGTCCCATGACCTCGGCCAGTAGCAGGCAATTCAGCAGGCCGTCGCGTTCCGGCAGGTGGCGGGTGATGCCGATGCCTCCTGATTCTTCTCCGCCAATCAGGATTTCGCGCGTCAGCATCAGCTCACACACGTACTTGAAGCCGATGCCCACCTCGTTGAGCTTGCGATCGTATTTCTTGCAGATACGGTCGATCATGCGCGTGGTGTTGAACGACTTCACCACCTCGCCCGGCCATTTCTTGTGGACCAGCAGCCAGCGCAACAGGATGGAAAATATCTTGTGCGCATCGACGAAGCTGCCATCTTCGGCGATGGCCCCGATGCGGTCGGCGTCGCCGTCGGTGCACAAGCCCGCCTGGCATTTCTCGCGCAACACCGTCTCCCCCAGCATGTCGATGTTGGGCCGAATGGGTTCGGGATTGATTCCGGGAAACAGCGGGTTGACCTCGCTGCGGATCTCCACGAACTTGATGCCGCGCTGGCTGAAGATGTCCGCCAGAATTCCACGCCCGGCGCCGTACATGCAGTCGATGGCGAACTTGTGTCCGGAGGCGGCTATGCGATCGAGATCCACGAATTTCTTGAGCGCGGTCACGTAAGCGGGCTTGAAATCTTCCTGCTTAATGGCGGCGGCGCCTTTGGCCTTGGGGACCACGCCGCTCGCGACTTCGGCCTCGATGGACTTGATAATGTCGGGGGTGCCCGGGCCTCCGTAACTGGCCTTGTACTTGACCCCATTCCAGTTCCACGGGTTATGGCTGGAGGTGATCATGACGCCGCCCGCGGCGTTGTATTGCTTTACCGAAAATGACAGCGCGGGGGTGGCGGTGTAGCCGGTGTCGAGATATACGGGGATGCCGGCCGCGGCGATCACTTCGCCCACTAGTTCAGCGAATTTGCGGGAACCGAAGCGGGTGTCGTAGCCGATGACCACGCCGCGCGTGGGGTCTTCGTGCTTCTGCACATGCGAAGCGATGCCGGCGGCGACGCGCCGAACGTTTTCAAACGTGTAATCGTCGGCGATCACGCCGCGCCAGCCGTCGGTGCCAAACTTGATTTCCTGCGCCATATCAACGGTCCATTCTGCTGCTGGAATTTACGCCCGGGCTGCGGCCCGGCGCCTCACAATTCGAAGCTTAAACATAGATGCCCAAAATCCCGCATGCGGGCATATGGATTTCCGGAATTACCGCTTTCCCGCGACCAGAAATCGGCCTCCCGCAATGGCCCGGCGGCAAAGCCACTCTACAGCAACTTGCCCAATTTCTTTTCCCTCAGGTGGCCAACGATCCTGGCGACATCCTGCGCGCGGTCGCGGGTGGTGATCAGCAGTGCATCTTCGGTTTCGACGACCACCACGTTTTCGACGCCCACGATGGCCACGAACTTTTCCGGAGAATAAACGTAGTTTCCCCGCCCATCGAGCACGAAGGAATCGGCGGATTCAATCACGTTGCCGCCCTCCTGCTGTACGTGGTGGTTGTACACCGATGCCCATGAGCCCAAGTCATTCCAGCCAAAATCGGCGGGAATACAGAACACGTTCGACCGCTCTTCGCCGCGCGCGCAGCGCGGCTCCATCACCGCATAGTCCATGCTGATGTTCTGGCACCTGGCATAGAACCGTTTGAATACGGCGGTAAATTTCTTCGATCCGTAGGCCGCCGCAATCTCTTCCAGAAGCTTCGCGGTCTCGGGGAGATGCTCCCGCATGGCTTGCACCAGCGTGCTCGCGGTGCACACGAACATGCCGCTGTTCCAGTAATAATTTCCCGCGGCCACAAATTTCCGAGCGCGCGCCAGGCTGGGTTTTTCGGTGAACCCGCGGACGCGCAGTGCGCCGTTCTTGACCGCGGCGCCGGCTTCGATGTAGCCGTAGCCGGTTTCAGGATGCCGCGGGCGCACTCCCATGACCACGATGTTTTCTCCCGCCCGCGCGATTGCGGCCGCCTTCGTCACCACGCGCTGAAAGCTTTTCTCATCGGAGATCACCTGGTCCGATGGAAACATGCCAATCACCGCGGTGGGATCAATCCTGGCCAGGATGAACGCCGCCAGTCCCAGCGCGGGAGCGGTATTGCGCGCCGCAGGCTCCGCAATGATCTGGGTGCGAGGGATTCGCGGCAGCTGCCTCCCGATGAGGTTGGCCAGATGATCATTGGTGATGATCCAGGTATGGCGCGCGGCAGACAGAGGAAGCAGGCGACTGGCGGTCTGCTGGATCATGGTGCGCGCGCCATCGAGAGCCAGCACCTGCTTGGCGCGCCGCTGGCGGCTGCGCGGCCAGAAGCGAGTGCCGCTGCCGCCGGCCAGCACCACCGCGTAAAAATTCGGAATCTTCTTTGTGCTCTGAGGCAAATTCAGCTCCGCTTTTTCAAGGTTTAAATAATCTACGACGCAACCGGCTGCGTATCCGGCTCAGCCACCGGGTGTAACGGCAGTGAGGCGCGAATAAATTCCAGCGTCCACTGCGGCTTTACTGTGTAGCGGCTGGTAGCGGCGGGACTGATCACCGCTTGTCCCTGGGCAAACGACACCGGCTGGGCATCGCGGGCTTCCACCACTCCGCAGCCCGCCAGCGCCACCAGGATTTGCACCGACGCGCTGCCACTCCCGCCGGTGGATAACTCCTGCACACTCTTAAGATCGAATCTTTCCACCACGAAACGAGGCGCCGAGACCAGGGTCACTCGGTCCTCGATGGTGTGCGGTTTTACCCGCCCGGCATGGGTCGAGATCTTCATGCAATCCAGAGCGCGTTCGACGTGCAGCTCGCGCCCCCGGCCGTAATCGTACAGGCGATAGGTGGTATCGGAATTCTGCTGCGTCTCCAGCAGCACCGATCCGGCGGAGATGCAATGCACGGTGCCGGCGTCGATGTAATACATCTCGCCCGCGTGGATCTCCGTCCAGTTCAACAAGTCTTCGAAGCTGCCGCTGGCGATGGCCGTTTCCACCTGGGCACCGATGGCGCCGGGCTTCAAGCCCAGGGCGATACGCGCGCCGGGAGCGGCATCCACCACATACCAGCATTCGGTCTTGCCGCAAGGCAATCCAACTTTTTGCGCGGCCTCGTCATCGGGATGGACCTGCACCGACAACCGGTCCACGGGAAAAATAAACTTCATCAGCAGTGGGAAGCGCGCGGAGCCTGCTGCAGATAGCGCGGAATCAAGTGTGCGCGACCCGCCCAGCAAGTCAGCCGAATGGGCGGCGCAAATATCCGCCAGGGTCTGTCCTGCCAGGGGACCGTTGGCCACGCGATTTTCATCTCCGGTGAGCCATACCTCGCCAATGGGATGATCGCCGGTGGGATGGTAAGGATAGAGGCGCGACAGGTCGCGGGTTCCCCACACTCGTTCGCGAAAGTCTGACAACATCAGCAGAGGATAAAGATTTGGCATGAATCAGGTGGTTGCGGGGAAGCCTGTCAGCGTGCAGGTTCGGCCTGAAATTCCAAGCTTTCTCAGTTTAAGACTTTTCTCTTTTAAACGCTTCAATCCAGCTCTTTAGTCTAGCGGGCTCAGTTTAAAGCCCGGCAAAGAATTGTTTCATGCGATCCAGCCCCCGCTGCAAATTTTTGGCGGGGACGGCATAAGACAGCCGGATGTGATCTCGAGTGCCGAAGGCCGCGCCGGGGACGGTGGCCACGCTGGCCTCGCGCAGCAGGCGGCCGGCAATGTCGGCGGCAGTGCGGATTTCCCCGCGCCCGAAAAACGAGCTCACGTTGGGATAGGCGTAGAACGCGCCTTCCGGCATGTTGCACTTCACGCCGGGAATCGCCCGCAGGCCGCTGACCACCTGGTCGCGAAGCCGGCGATACTCAGTGCGCATGGTTTCGATGCAATCCTGCGGACCGGTCAGCGCCGCCACCCCGGCCTTTTGCACCGGGGCGCTGGTGCTCGACGTGGACTGGCTCTGCAACTTTTGCAGCGCCCCGGTCAACGCCACCGGGCCCAGCGCGTATCCCAGGCGCCAGCCGGTCATGGCATAGGTTTTCGAAAGCGAACCGATGATCACGATGTTGTTCTTCGCATCCTGCACCGAGCCCAGGGAGAAGCGGTTGCCGGTGTAATCCAGGTAGGCATAGCACTCGTCGGAGACCACGAAGATGCCGCGGTCTTGCGCCAGGCGGGCGATGGCCTCGAGTTCCTGCGGCGGCATCACCGCGCCCGATGGATTGTTCGGCGAATTCACCAGGATGACTTTTGTGCGCGGGGTGAGCGCAGCCTCCACCATCCGGGCGCTGAGCAGAAAGCCGTCGCCCTCGTGGGTTTCGACGTATACCGGCTTGCCGCCGGCGTAGGCGACAATATCTTTGAACGAAGTCCAGTAAGGGACGGGCAGCACCACCTCGTCGCCCTCATCCACCAGCACCTGCAGAACGTTAAACAGGGCGAACTTGCCTCCGGTCGAGGCCACCACTTCTTCGGGCTTGTAAGCGGAGCCGAAATCCTGCGCATGGCGCGAAGCGATCGCCGCGCGCAATTCGGGAATGCCGGCTACTGGGGTGTACTTGGTGAAGTTATTGCGGATGGCCTCGATGCCCGCTTCCTTAATGTGATCGGGAGTCGAAAAGTGGGGCTCGCCCGCGCCAAAATCCACGATATCGGCGCCGCCCGCGCGCAGTTTAGCGGCTTCGTTGACCACCGCAAGGGTGGCTGAGATCTCGATGCGATCGAGGCGCTTGGAAAAGGCCATTGCGCTTGCCGCGGGGGTTGCCGAACTCATAGCTTTGTCCTCATTGCGTGTGATCTGCCGTAACGCTTCACCGGCGGCGGCGCGGACTGGCCGCCCCCAGCGCCCGCGCCGCTGCCGGCGTGCCGCTCCTCCGTTTGGACCCTTTGCCGGCGGCCGCGCGCTTGCCATTTACCTTCTTGCTTAATCGTTCTACCACCAGGTCGGGAACCAGGCCGCGCACCGAGCCTCCCAGTTGATAGATCTCTTTTACCAGCCGCGAGCTGAGATAAGAATACTTTCCCGACGGCATCATGAACACGGTCTCGATGTGGGGATTCAGCTTGCGGTTCATCAGCGCCATCTGCAGCTCATACTCGTAATCGCTGATGGCGCGGATGCCGCGCAGCACCGCCTCCGCATTTTGTGCGGCGGCGTAATCCACCAGCAGTCCCTGAAACGTATCGATGCGAACGTTCTGCCAGCGCGATGCGTTCACCATTTCCGTAAGCATTGCGCGCCGCTCGTTCACCGTGAACAGCGGGTCTTTATCGGGATTCACCAGGATAGCGACGATGAGTTCATCGAAGATCTTGCTGCCGCGCTCGATCAAATCCAGATGACCGTTGGTGAGCGGATCGAACGATCCCGGATAGATGGCTTTTATTCGCTTCAATGGCTTATAAGTGGCGCAGAATAGCGTGATGCCGCGAAACAGCGATTCTAATCTGCGCGGCAGGCAGTGGCAATCGCATCCCTCGCAAGCAAAAGAAATTCAGCCGCAAGGCCAGGCAATTTTAAGGGGCGTCTGAGGGATCGCGCATCCCGCATGTCAGGTCCCGGGTGTGCCAGAATGGATTTCGCAAACCGCAGCGATTCTTAGTGGTGATGTGAGCTCAGCATGAATGGTCAGGACGACATACGCCGGCGTTATGCCGAGGAGATCAGGGCCGCAGCCGGGGTCAAATCGGCGGCGCTGATGGAAGCCTTTGCCCGCGTTCCTCGCGAACATTTTCTGGGTCCCGGTCCCTGGCAGGTGGTGAAACCGGGAAATGGCGCCGACCATCGCTACCAGGCGACGGGAGCCGATGTCGCGCGGCTCTACCAGGATGTGCTGGTGGCGATTGACGCCGCCCGCGGTTTGAATAATGGGTTGCCCAGTTCGCTGGCGTTGTGGCTGGACGCCCTTGATTTGCAGCCCGGCGATCGCGTGTACCACGTCGGTTGCGGCGTTGGTTATTACACCGCCATCATCGCGGAAGTTGTATTGCCCGCCCCGGCCGGCGGAACCCCTGGGCATGTTATGGCCATCGAGATCGATCCTGAGCTGGCGGCACGGGCCCGCGACAACCTTGCCGGGTATCGCGGCGTGGAAGTCCACTCGGGAGATGGCTCGGCTTTCGATCCCGGTGAGTGCGACGCGATTTTCGTGAACGCGGGCGCCACCCATCCGCAAGCCCTATGGCTAGACCGCCTCAGCGCCAACGGCCGGCTGCTGCTGCCGCTTACTGCGACCAGAAAGGGCGAATCCGAAGGCGGTGGGATGTTGAAAGTGTGGCGCCAGGGCGCCGGCTATGGCGCGCGGTTCATCTCCCTGGTTTATATTTTTCCCTGCGTTGGATCGCGCGATGAAGAACATAACCGCCGCCTGCAAAAGGCGCTGGCGCGGTCGAACTCTGAAGCGGTGCGCTCGCTGCGCCGCGATGTTCACGCGGAAAATGAGACGTGCTGGCTGCACGGCAGGGGTTTTTGCATTTCCACGCTGCCGCCGGAACCAGATTCAGAAAGACAAGGAAATTAATCTGTGGACGAGATACTGGTCAGCGCCACCGACTACCTTCTGGCAATCGAGTGCCTGATCTTCACCGCGATATTGTTGCCGGTCAAAGCCGCGTGGCCGGAGATGCGCCGCTTCTTCGCCATCTTCTTTGCCGGCACCGCGGTGGCTTCGCTGGCCGGCGGCATCTATCACGGATTTTTTTCCACTTCGGCATCGAATGCCGGCGACCTCTATTGGGTCGCGGTCATGGCCGCCTTGGGCCTGGTCGCCTGCGCGGGATGGTCGATCGGCGCCTGCCTGCTCTTCGTCGAACCGCTGAAAGGCCGCCTGGTTCGCCTGGCAGCATTTGAATTCCTGATTTACTTCATCTATGTCGCGGCCGCCCACCGCGAATTCTGGGTGGCAATCGCCAACTACAGCCCGGCAGTGCTTTTCCTGATCTACGCCTTCGCTCAAACCTACAGGCGCCGCCCGGCGCGGCCAGTACTGGCGGGACTGGTTGGCCTGGGAGTCACCGTGCTGGCAGCCGTGATTCAGCGCACCAGTTGGTCGCTCGAGTTATTTCACCTGAACAATAATTCCACCTACCATCTGGTGCAGGCCATCGGCTTGTTTCTGATCTTTCGTGCCGCGTTGTATTTCGCCAGAACGCCATCGGTGGCGGCGTAGCTCAAGTGAATTGATCGCCCTTGAATATCAGAGTAGCGCCACTTTAAGCAGTTCGATCGCGACCGGTACCCAATGCTCCGCTTCACCCGGGGAAATAATTTATTTCCCCTCGAACTCTATTCTCCTTGCGTTCGACGAATCCAACCGTCGCAAGAGCCGGCTCCTGATTGCGCGAAAAAGGGCCACAGCAATTGGCGGTCATTCAACCACTATGTAATAATTAGTGGTCTGTAGAAGGCCCCTCACTGACCGAGCCAACGCCAAAACTTACACCGAGCCAAGGTCGTTAAGTGGGGCAAGCCGCGTTAAATCAAGTCCTTCCCGAGTAGAAGACACACCAACCTCTTGGCGGCGTAGCTCAGGTGGTTAGAGCGACGGTCTCATAATCCGTAGGTCTGTGGTTCGAGTCCACACGCCGCCACCAGCCTTGAACAAGAGAAGAAGTCATGGCGTTTTCAATAGAAAAATACGCGGCTTTGCGCCCCACCCTATGGCACCTGACACACCGAGAAAACCTCGATTCGATAAGGAAATCCCGTGTCTTGATGTCGGCACGACAGTTGACCTCCAATGAGACTCCGGGTCCTCGCCGGAATCGTCAAACCTCTTCCGGTATCGTACTGAGAGATCAAAATTTTCTGCACGAAAAGTGCATTGCATTCGAGTTAGGTTCCTCGATGGGTGATTTTCTCAATGAGCTCGAGCGACGAGTTTTCTTTTGGTCCGGCTGGCGAGATCGCCCAATCAAGCCTGCTCGACGTGCGATCAATCTATATGCATCGTCGGATGTCATCATCCGGGTGCCATTTCTCGACGCAGCACAATCGTTAATTCCGTATTTCTCCTGCTGTAACCTCTGGTGCTACCCGCATGCAACAAGGTAGGCCAGTTCAAAGAGGCCCGCATACGTTTCTTCCGGCTGAGCAATGTGAATTCGATCCACGAAGGGTCGTAGAAGTGACGTTTCTACAATCCATCCGATTACCTCCATCTAGCGAGGTTGCTCAATCTTTAGACGGGGACTGGGAACGTCTTTAGTAGAATGATCCATTCTAGGATTCGATGACCAGTTTAATAATGGGTGGGTTCTAAGCAGACACATTTAGTTTTTGGGCCTTTTTCCGCAAGTAGTTTGCAGAGGTATATCAAAATTGGCGCCTCTTCGGGACGGTCTGATTTGCGGCGCTGGTTAAAGCGCCAGGATTGGAGCAATAGTGAAGCAACTTGCGCTCGATTTACCGAGATCGCCGGCCAATCGTGAAGGAATCGAGTCAAGAAAGAATGGAGCTCGAGATAACGGAAAGCAAAACAAATTGCGACCCGAGGACATGGCAGCTCACGATTGGTACCGCTTTGTGCTTTCCTTTCCGCCGCATCTCGTGCGCACCTACATTGAGCGCTTCAAACTAAACAGTTCACACTGTGTTCTTGATCCGTTCTGCGGAACAGGCACGACCCTCGTAGAATGCAAAAAACAGGGAATTGCAAGTGTAGGAATTGAGCCGAACCCAATGGCTTGCTTTGCCACCCAAGTGAAAGTTGACTGGGATGTGGATCCAGATGGCCTTCTAACTCATGCCAGGCGCGTTGCTTCCATTGCTTCAGGCATCTTGTCATCAGATTCAACAAGACTTGACACCGACGTTCAAGGGCCTTCTGGGGCACCTGACTCTCAGTTGCGCACTTTGACTGCCGATAGGTTCAAGCTTCTTTTGAAGGAGTCCATTAGTCCGCTACCGCTTCACAAAACCCTTGTATTACTCGAAGTGCTAGGGAAGAAGGACAACACGAACGAGGTCTTCAGGGGACATGAACTCGTGGCTTTGGCTAAAGCGCTTGTTTTTGAGATTAGCAATTTGCGCTTTGGACCGGAGGTTGGGGTCAAGGCTCCCAAGACCGACTCTCCGGTAATCCAGAAATGGTTTGAGGGGGTTGAGTCGATAGCCGACGATCTGCGTATCTTAGGAAGACAAGCCGGCAACATCGAAGCGCGAGTTTACCGAGCTGACTCTCGCACCCTCAGCGATACGTTGGAACCGAGATCGGTCGACGCGGTCATTACATCACCTCCCTATCCAAACGAAAAAGATTACACCAGAACCACCCGCCTGGAGTCCGTTCTGCTGGGTTTTATAGAAAGCAAGGCAGACCTGCAGGTCTTGAAGAGAAATCTTGTTCGATCTAACACCCGAAGCGTTTACAAGGCCGACCGGGATGATATTTTTATTTCGGCGAACCCGGAGATACAGGCTATAGCGAAACTGATTGAAGAAAAACGCATCGAGTTAGGAAAAACATCCGGCTTTGAGAGATTGTACGGAAGGCTGACCAAATTATATTTTGGAGGGATGGCGCGCCACCTTGCTGATCTAAGGGGTATCCTCCGGCCCGGAGCACAACTGGCTTACGTTGTGGGTGATCAAGCATCGTATCTGAGAGTCCTTATCCGAACTGGCCGCTTGCTAGGCCAAATAGCCGAGTCTTTGGGGTACGAAGTCGTAACTATCGACTTGTTTCGAACTAGGATCTCGACCGTAACAGGGTGCGCTCTACGAGAAGAAGTCCTTATTCTTCGCTGGCCGGGACCGGCCAGGAAGTGAGATAAATGGCTGACCTGAACAGGTATTCCCAAATTATCGCGAAGATTTTCAAGGAGAAGTTCAAGCCGGAGATGCGCGAGCTTGAATTTACAAGGACCGAAATAATACAGGCCGCAGCGAGACTAAAGGTCGATCTCCCCAAGAATATCGGCGATGTGATTTACAGTTTTAGATACCGTGCACCGCTCCCAGAAAGCATTAGGTCTGCTGCTCCTAAAGGTGACGTTTGGGTCATTCGTCCCGCAGGGTCGGGGAAGTACAGGCTGGTGCTCATAACCGACCGCCCACTCTCTCCCAACGAAAATCTCATGGTTACAAAAGTTCCTGATGCAACACCGGGGATTGTAGCCAAGTATGCCCTGACCGATGAGCAAGCCCTTCTAGCTAAGGTGCGATATAACCGCCTAGTCGATATCTTTACTGGAGTCGCATGTTACTCATTGCAAAGTCATCTCCGAACGACGGTCCCGGAATTGGGACAAGTGGAAACTGATGAGATCTACGTAGGGATAGATAAAAGGGGTGTCCATTATGTCTTCCCGGTGCAAGCAAAAACTGGGAAAGATAAGATCGGCATCATTCAGATTGAACAAGATTTTGCACTTTGCGCCAAGAAGTATCCAACGTTATTGTGTCGTCCGCTTGCTGCTAAATTCATTCACGGAAATGTTATTGCGCTTTTTGAGTTTGGTAAGGGTGAAGAGGGCGTGGGAGTCGCGAGCGAAAAACATTACAGATTGGTTCCGCCCGAAGATGTGACCGATACTGATTTAAGTGGTTACCAAACGGGCGATTCGTAACTCCAATTGGGCCCAGTTCCTCCAAGCAGCCCGCTGAGGGCACTTCTCGCTTGCCCGAATCCAAAAACAAGAGCCCCGGCCAGCGCCGGGGCTCTTTCAGTTTAGACGTTGGAAATTAGCGCGACAGCGCTAACGCCACGATCTGCCGTTCCGCGTGGACTTGTTTGGCCCTTGATTCGGCCTTCGCGTTCGCGAACTGGATGCCTTCCTTCTCGGCGGGCTTCCATACTTCGGCCAGCAGCGAGCGGTTGCCGTGGCGGTGAAAGATCAGGGTTGCCGACTGGGGCATGGTTTTGGCCTGGGGGTATGAGACCGCCATCATCTGCACTGCGGCATTTCCGGCCAGGCTGCGGATAGTGAACAGGTCGGCGCCTACCTGCGACACAACATAGTTCCCGGCGGGCAGCGTCTTGCCTCCCACTTCAAAGCTAAAGGGGATGTTTCCCCGCATCAGGATGCGTACCGATTGGGCGTTGGCGGTTTGACCACAGGTTACGATCAGGGCTAATGCCAGGGCTGCGAAAATCATTGGTTTTTTCATGGTGGCCTCCTTAGGGCTGCGGCCACTTTGGCGTAAAAGGCAGGTGACCTCAATGCTCTGGGGCTCACGCCTTCCACACGCACTCCTCATTCGGTAACCTGTTGAAAGTAAAACTGTTGGCGCAGCAGGTTACGGGGATGCGGAAGCTTTTTTATGGCGCCGCCGGGTGATAAACTCCGCCTATCCGGAGAATTATGATGGATTTTCCTTCAACCTCGCCGCGCGGGACCAGGTTTGGTGTGTTTGAAGCCGACCTGCGCAATCGCGAGTTGCGCAAAAACGGGGTTCGAATCAAGCTGCAGGACCAGCCGTTTGCCATTCTCGCGCTGTTGCTCGAAAACGCCGGCCAGATCGTCACCCGCGACCAGATTCGCCAGCAGTTATGGCCGGCAGACACCTTTGTGGATTTCGACCACAGCCTGAACACGGCGATCAACCGGTTGCGGGAGGTGCTGGGCGACGCCGCCGACAATTCGCGGTTCATCGAAACCGTACCCCGCCGGGGATACCGGTTCGTCGTCCCAGTCGAGAACCTGCACCAGCCGGACCCGTCGGAGCCGTCGCCCATGCCGGATGCCGGCTTGAACGCCGCAACCGCAACGGCAGCGCTCTCCGCAGCGCCTCTGCCGGGCGGCGCCGCGCGTGGCGCCCCAGCCACCGCCCTGCCGCGGGCCCGCACCCGGTCGCGCACCTTCGCGTTCGTCCTGGCCGGCCTGGTTCTGCTGGCCGCAGCGGCCTGGTATTTCTGGCCTGTCCCGGCAATCGATTCCCTTGCGGTTTTGCCCTTCGCCAACACCACCGGCGACCCCGCCCTCGACTACCTCAGTGACGGATTATCGGAAGGCCTGATGAACGACCTGGCCAAGCTGCCAAACCTCAAGGTCATCGCCCGCAATTCGGTTTTCCACTACAAAGGGAAAGATGAGGAGCCGCAAAAAATC
>JBBSHD010000031.1:0-12518 GCA_038253455.1 Terriglobales bacterium
CCGACTTGCCCTCAACCGCTGCCAGGTCTTCTTTCAGCAGGGAGGTGTTGATGGCGAAGCCTGCCTGGGCGCCTTCTGACGCGGCGATGATCACTAACTGGACTGCCTTGCAGGCATCTCCGGCCACAAAAAGATTGGGGACGTTAGTGGCTTGATACTGTCCGGTTTCGACCGTACCCTTATCGCAAAAGACGCAGCCCAGGCGGTGCGCCAGATCGGAGTGCTGTTTTTCACCGGTGCTGAAAAACATTCCCGAACGCGCCACGCTGCTGCCATCCACAAAGTTAATTTTTTGCAGGCTGCCGCCTTCGCCTTCAAGCCCCGCAATCTTTTGCTGGCGGACTTCTACGGAATGTACTTTCAGGCGGGCCAGTTCTGTTTCGCTCAATGTACCTTCGCCATCAGTGCACAACACCAGGTCCCGGCTCCATGCGGTGAGTTCCAGCGCCAGGCCCGTGCCATTCTCGCCCTGTCCGTAGATGGCCAGTGGCTTATCGCGCAACTCCCACCCATCGCAATAAGGGCAGTGGAAGATGCTGCGCCCGTAATAGTCGGTGATGTGATCGATGGGAGGAAGATCGTCTTTCACCCCGGTGGCCAGCAATAACTTGCGGCACGCGAATTTGCGGCCATCTTGTGCGGTCACCTCAAAGCCCTGGGGAATTACGCGCGCATCCACCACCGCGACATTTTCAAATCTTACGGAGTCGTAAGGCTGCATCTGTTCGCGGGCGATCAGCAGCAATTCCAGGGGACCAATGCCGTCGCGGCTGAGATACCCGTGCAAGGCATGGCTGACCGCGTTGCGATGCACGCCGGTGTCGAAGACCATGACCTTGCGCCGGCAGCGTCCCAGGATAAGCGCGGCGCTCAGGCCCGCGGGGCCTGCTCCTACGATGATTGCGTCCAGAAGTTTATCTTCAGCCGGGCTGTTTTCTTTTATCGGGTTCACTCTTGAAGTATGACACAGGTGTTCGTGCCTTCATGTTCGTTGCATCTCATATCGCCGGCCCACAGCAAGAGCAAAAGCAAAGGAAAACGCGAGGTCCTTCGCTCGAACAAGAAGCTAGAGTTCGCTCCAGGATGACAAGGGTGGGGGTGCGGGCGCTTACTGAAATTCCTTATGTAACTTCTGGAGACTGTCGCGGAAAAATCAACAACTGGAGCGCAGTGGAAGACGGTCGCCCTACAGCGCTACGGCTTCTCCCGATTTCACGCTGCGCAACGCTGCCTGGGTGGTGCGCGTGGAAGCTACGATTTCAACAAAGGTAATGGGCGCCGGCGCCCGGCCGCAGAGGTGATCGGCGAATGCCTGCCATTCGCCGCGATGACCCTTATCTACTCGCAGGCGTGAAGTTCGACTGACGCTCTTTTTAGGCGAGTCGATACGAAGGGTGCGGAAATCGTCGAGTTTCGCCGCCAGGCCGCCGCCAAATACTTCGAGCAATTCCTTTCCCATGGATTTGTGGCCGTTGGCCGCATAGGTCAGGGTTCCCAGCGATCCGTTGCTGAATTCAAGTGTGACCACGAAGCTATCCCGCGAGAACTCCCCATGATCGGGCAGGGCAGAGCAGGAAACGCGGTTGGGCGGCGAGCCGGCCAGGAACATCAGCGCGTCGATGAAGTGGCAACCTTCTCCCAGCAGGCGTCCGCCGCCCTGGATTGGGTCATGCGTCCAATGCTCAGGTTTGAGGGCCCCGGCGTTCACCCGGTAGTGCAGTAACAAGGGCTCCCGCATTTCTGCGAGCCGAGATTTGAGTTCCCGCATGTAAGGCGCGAAGCGCCGGTTAAAGCCAACCATGAGCGCCGGGCCGGGCACTCCGCCGGCCGCCGCGCGCTGCAGGGCTGCCTGGCGGGCGGCGATTACGGCCTCGAGATCGTCTTCGCTCAGGGCCAGCGGTTTTTCCACAAAAACATTCTTGCCGGCTTCGAGCGCGGCGACCGCCTGGGGAACGTGCAGATGGTGGCGGGTCACGATGACCACCGTGTTCACGTTGGGGTCTTGCAGAATGTCATCGCCGCCACTCGCGCAATAATCAAAACCATATCGGGCGGCCGCGGTGCGGGCGTTCAATCCTCTGCCGCTGGCAACCCCGACAAGCTTTACGCCGGGAATGTTCTTTACCAGCGGCATGAGAGTTGCGGTGGCAAAGTTACCCGCCCCCAGAAATCCCAAACGCACCTCGCCGGCTCGGGGTGCGATTCCCGAAGATTTTTCCTGGGGAATTTTCCTGGGCAGTGGCTGCCCGGTCAGGTCTTGCGGGTAATCCAGCAAAACTCCTGTGAACCGCTCGCCGGTGGTTCCGGAGATGACCTCGTAGGCGCGGGATGCTTCGCCTATCGAAAAACGATGCGAGATCAGGGGCTGGATGCGGACCTGGCCCGCCGAAATCATTTGGGCGAAAGCCTGCAGGTTGCGCTGCTCGGTCCAGCGCACAAAGCCGTAGGGATAGTCGTTGCCCTTCTCTTCGTATTCGGGATCGTAGCGGCCGGGACCGTAGGAACGGCTCAACCGGAATTCCAGTTCCTTTTCGTAGAAAATTTTGCGTGGGATATCAAGCCCCACGGCGCCAACAGCGACCACGACGCCGCGGTCGCGGGCGATTTCCGCGGCCAGCTCCAGTGGCTCGTTGGATTGGCTGGCGGCGGTGATAACGACGGCGTCGAAACCGTGGCCGCCGCTGAACTCGTATCCCCCTGCGGCGGCGTTTTCGTTGGTATAAGCCTGGTCCGCACCCAGGGCCAGCGCCTGGTCCACGCGTTCGGGGTCGATATCGACCCCCACAACCCGGCATCCGGCGGCTTTGAGCAGTTGCACCGTGAGTTGGCCCACCAGTCCCAGGCCAATGACTGCAACGTTATGGCCGAGCTGCGCGCCGGCCTGGCGAATGCCTTGCAGCGCAACCGCGCCGACGGTCACAAATGCGCCTTCCTCGAAGCTCACGTTGTCATCGAGGCGGGCGGCGAGGTTTCGCGGAATATAAACGACCTCCGCATGGCAGGCGTATGACGCACCGGCGCACGCAACCCGGTCGCCCACGCTGAATTCCGGAGCGCCGGAGCCCACGGCGATGACCACGCCCGACGAGCTGTATCCCAGGGGCGACGGCTGGGCCAGGCGGCTGCGTACGGTGTCGAGCGTCGTCAACAGGCCTTCGCGCTGAAACTTGCCCCACACTTCTTTCACCAGGTCGGGACGAGCGCGGGCCTTCTGCAGAAGGTTCTTATCGGCAAACTTGATGGTGGCGCGTTCGGTTCCGGCGGAAATCAAGCTGGCCGCCGTGCGCACCAGTATTCCCATGGCGCGAGGCTGGGGCGGTGGAACTTCCACCACCGAGAGCTCACCGGTATCGAATGCCTGAACGACCTGTCGCATGGTTGGGTGTGAAGATTGGCCTGTACATTCTAATTTTTAATTGACGATTGCGGGACTTTCCGCCGAATGTTTTTCTAGCCAGATGGCGCTGGACCTATGAGACTGATTGCCGCCGCCCCCCCCGCCGCCGTACATTGTTATAATCTCGAAGACGGTCTCCCTTGACCGTAATTACGGTGGGTGTAGCTCAACTAGGTAGAGCACCGGACTGTGGCTCCGGCTGTTGTGGGTTCAATTCCCATCACCCACCCCAAAGCATCGGTTATTATCCGCGCCGGACTCGTGATTTTCCATATCCGGCGCTCCCACACCTGAAATCCGGAATTTTTTCCCCTGTGCGTTGCGCGCTGCCCGGAGCTAGGTAGTATTACGAGCAGAATGTCGATCGAGGCGGTTCAACATGTGCGGCGCATGCGCGGCGGGGCCCAAGGACACCTGATGCGCGCCAGCGATGAGAATTTCTACATCGTAAAGTTCCAGAACAATCCCCAGCATCTCAAGGTGCTGGCCAACGAGCTGCTGGCCAGCCGGCTGGCGGCGGGCATCGGGTTGCCGGTTCCGGAAACCGAGATTGTCGAAGTCAGTGAGTGGCTGATCCGGCAGACCGATGAAGCTGGCATTATATTTGTGTTCGTAACGTTTTTTCCAGAAGACCGCCTGGCGGCCGTTGGCGTTGCAGGTCCACTTATCGATGACCATGATGCCGGCGAATTCGTTGAGGTTGCGCACGCGCTCCAGCGATTCATCGGGCAGGTAATCAAACACCTGGCCGTCGCGGGGATCCAGCACGTAACGCGAGCCGAACTGCAACCCGGGCCGGCAAGGCACAGAGCCGCCCATCATCTGCAGGTTGAGTTCAGGGGTCAAGGAATCGAGCCGGCAGCCTTTTCCCGCATGGAACGAGAAAACCATCGCGGTACGCATGGTGACGGGGACGGCCTGAGCTAAACACGAAAATGCCTGCAAACAACCCATACCGATTTTTCCTGCTGCGCTACGTGCCCGACCTGGTCAACGGCGAATTCGTGAACCTGGGCCTGGTGCTGCTGGGCGGCGAAGATTCCGCTGGCGTGCAGCCAGGCGGCGCGGCGCCGGTTGCGCGCTTGAAGTTCACCAACGACTGGCGGCGGTTGAAGTGTCTTGACCCTGATATCGACGTCGAGATGCTGGAGGCGCTGGAACGGGAGCTGGGGTCGCGGCTCGATGATCTGACCGACCGGGAAGCTCTGCTACATACGCTGCACGACAAGTTTTCCAATACGTTGCAGCTCTCCGAGACCAAAGTATCGCTGGGGGAATCGCCCGAAAAGGAAATTGAGCTGCTGGCGAAGATGTACCTCGAAAGTCCGGCGCGGGGAAAGCATCACGCGAAGTAGCGGAGCGCCAGAACATCTACCGGAGCATGCGAAAGGCGTTTCAGGACCATAACGTTTGGCAATCGGACCTGTTGTGTAAGCAGATTCCGGCGGCAACGTACACCTATAGAGGAGATCCGCTGAAGATCGATTGCGGGTACAAGCCCAACGGAGCCGTAAAACTATTCCAGGCGGTGGCGCTGAAGAGCGATATCAACGCCGCCAAGATTCTGGCGTTTAGCTATCCGCAAATGAGAGAGGGCATCAAGCTCCGCGCCAAGGCAGACAGTGTGCTGACCGCGATCGTGGATGATGGGCTGGTGGAAACCGATGAGCATATTGCTTTCGTGTTGTTCACTCTCACTCAGCACGACATTCAGATTGCGCATGTCGCGGACCTGAATGCGATTGCCGAACGGGCGCGGGTGGAATTGCGGCTTTGATTTCTGGCGGGTTTGCAGCCTCTAGCCGCGGCGATCTGTATTTTGCTTTGCAGGCCGAAAGCGGATCACAGACGATGCTTGTTATCAATATGTCCGCATTCGGGGCTGGGACAGATTCAAAGAAAGCGCAAGTTCCTTCGCTCAAACAAGAAGCAAAGGCTCGCTCCAGGATGACAAGGTTGAGGGGGTTCTCGCTTACCGATTTCCTCTATGCAACTTCTTGAGATCTTCGCGGTTCAATCAAAAACAAATCGAAAGTCCTCCAAATGAAACCCCGGAAATGACCACTTCCTATGATTCACCGGCCGCTTTTGGTCTCTGAGACGGGTGAGACCCGTTGCGCGCCCTACCGGTTCAGCATGACCAGGGCCTTCCGCACCCGTTCCAGCGCTTGCTGGGCGGTTTCGCCGGTGGCTGATAGGTGTCCCATCTTGCGGCCGGGGCGTGGCGTCTGTTTTTCATAGAGGTGAAGGCGCACGGTGGGCACCTGCAACGCGGCTTCGAAGTTGGGCAGGTTTGGCGAGAGCCATACCTCGCCCAGCAGGTTGGCAATTGCGGCGGGCTTGGTGATTTCGACTGAGCCCAAAGGTAGGTCGCAAATGGCGCGCACCAGTTGCTCGAACTGGCTGGTGGGGCACCCGCGCTCGGTGGAATGAAAACTGTTGTGCGGACGCGGCGCCAACTCATTGACCAACAGCCGGCCATCCTGCAATACGAACATTTCCACCGCCAGCAGACCGACCAGGCCCAGGGCCGCGGCAATAGCGGAAGCAATCTTGACCGCATCCGCGGTCAGCGCAGGCTCCAACTCGCCTGGTAATGTTGACCACACCAGGATCCCATTTTCATGCTGGTTCACTGACGGGGGATAAATCACGCACTCCCCGCCCTCGCGCCGGGCCACCATAATCGATATTTCGGCTTGCAGGTCGAGCGCTTTTTCCACTACGCAGGTCTTCGAGCCCAGGTATTCCCACGCGTGGGCGGCGCCGGTTTCATCCTTCACATGGATCTGGCCCCGGCCGTCGTACCCGCCGCTACTGGCCTTGACGTAGCAGTCTTCATTGATGCCGCGTAGCGCCGCTTTCAATTCAGCCAGCGAGTTTGCCACCTGGTATTCGCCCAGCGGATATCCGCCGGCCGACAGCCAGACTTTCTGGCGGGCACGGTCCTGGATGATGTGCATTACGCCCATCCGCGGGCGTAAGGGAGCATGTTGCGAGGCCGCCGCCAGGCTGACGAAGGGAATGTTTTCGATTTCGAGGGTGACCACGTCGGAGCCGCCGCTCAGCTCGACAAACGCATCCTTCTTTTCCCACGGAGCGGTGATGAGGTGGTTGACCACCGGGCCGGCGGAGCACAGCGGGTTAGGGTCGAGGCACACGCTGCGGTAGCCCATGGACCGCGCGGCCAGCGCCACCATGCGGCCCAGTTGTCCCCCGCCCAGGATGCCGATAGTGGAACCCGGCATGATCGCCATCAGGGCGTCCTCTGGCGCAGTACTTCGTCGGTGCGCGCCTGGCGCCACTCCTGCAGCTTGCGTGAAAGTGAGGGATCGCTCAGCGCCAGGATGGATACCGCCAGCAGCGCCGCGTTTGCTGCCCCCGGCTTGCCGATGGCCAGCGTCCCTACCGGGACGCCCTTGGGCATCTGCACGATGGACAACAGGGAATCGAGGCCGTTGAGCAGGGTGGCGGGGATGGGGACGCCGAGAACCGGGAGCACGGTGTTGGCCGCCACCATACCCGGCAGGTGTGCGGCGCCGCCCGCGCCCGCGATCACAACTTTGATTCCGCGCGATGCTGCCTGGCGGGCGAAGCTAGTCATCCATTCCGGAGTGCGGTGGGCCGAGACCACCTGCACTTCGTGAGCGACGCCAAATTCCTGGAGAAGCTCGACGGCGGGCGCCATGGTGTCCGCGTCGCTGCGGCTACCCATGATCACGCTGACCTGCGCCGCCTTCACCCTGCGGGGCGCGGCCTTACTTTTCTTCCGGGTCTTCGAAGAGAGAGCCATCAAGCGGAGCTCCTGTCAGGACGCAGTCGCGATCAGCCAATCTCCTCGTTCCAGTTCTCCAGGTACTTCTTGAGCGTGGCCATGAACTGGTCGGCCACCGCTCCATCAATGACCCGGTGATCGTAGCCCAGGGTGAGATGGATGAGGCTGCGCACCGCAATCGAATCCACGCCATCCTCGTCGGTCAGCACCACCGCGGCCTTCTTGATGCCGCCGATGCCCAGGATCGCGACCTGCGGCTGGTTGATGATGGGCAAGCCGAACATGGGGCCAAACTGGCCGGGATTGGTGATGGTGAACGTGCCGCCCGACACTTCATCGGGTGAGAGTTTCTTGTTGCGCGCGCGGTTGCCGACGTCGGTGATGGCGCGCTGCAGGCCCAGGAAATTGCGCTCTTCAGCGTTTTTCACCACGGGGACGATCAATCCCCAATCGAGCGCGACCGCGATGCCCAGGTTGATCTCGCGTTTGTAGTGAATGTTTTCACCTTCCATCGACGAGTTCAAAATAGGGAACTGGCCGATGGCGTTGACCGTGGCGCGGGCGAAGAACGGCATGAATGTCAGCTTGGAGCCGGTGCGCTGCTCGAAACCGGTCTTCTGCTTTTCGCGCAATCGCACGATGCGCGTCATATCGACTTCGAACACGGTGTGGACGTGCGCGCTGGTGTGTTTCGATTCCACCATGTGCTGCGCAATCTTCTTGCGCATGTTGCTCATGGGGACAATCTCGCCGGGAGCAGGCGAGCCCAGGCCGCGCGCCGGAGCGCGTACCGCGGAAGGCGCGGAAGCGGGAGGTTCCGATACGGGAGACTGCGAGGCCGCGGGAGCGGACGCGACCGGCTTTTTCTGTCCGCCCGGTTGACCAGCGCCGTGCTGGGCGATAAAGCCCAGGATATCTTCCTTGCTGATTCTGCCGCTGGCGCCGGTGCCGGTTACCTGTGACAGGTCAATGTTGTTTTCGCCGGCGATGCGCCGCACCAGCGGCGAGCTGTGAATCCGGCCGCCATCGGCGCCGTCACCGCCTTCAGGCTTGACCAGGGTCTGCTGCTGATCCACCACCGCCTGGGCCTCTTTGCCTTTGGCCGCGGTTTCTACATCTGGCCGGTCGCGCAGGGTGGTGGAAATTTCGGTCTCACCTTCCTGCTTGGCCTGGCGGGTCACATCTTTCCCGTTGGCGGGGGACTTGGCTGGTTGTCCTGGCCCGTCGGTGCTGGCAGCGCCGCCCTTGGTGCTGGCTGCGGCCTGCGCGGGCTGTCCCGCGCCATCGGCCTGACTTTTCGCGGCCGCAGGCGTTTCAGTCCTGGCCGCACCGGCCGCGGCGGGAGCGCCCTCAGCGTCGATCACGCCTACCACGCTGTTTACCTGGACGGTGGTGCCCTCGGCAATCTTCTGTTCGCGCAACACGCCGGTGGCGGGCGCGGGAATCTCGGCATCCACCTTGTCGGTGGAAATCTCAAACAGAGGCTCGTCCCTCTGCACCGTGTCTCCAACCTTCTTTAACCACTTGGTAAGTATGCCTTCAAAAATCGATTCCCCCATCTGGGGCATGATCACGTCAGTTGGCATTGGGTCCTTCCACAGGCTGGAATGTTCGAGCAGAGGTGGCTTACAACGTCATTATATAGTTTCAAGCTCCTGAGCGGCAGCCAGCAGGATGAGTGCGTCTGGCCGCTCCCGGGCTGATTCATGCCGAAAGAAACCTAATAAGCTTTCAGCCGCCGCGCCTCGCGCACCACGTCCTCAACCTTGGGCAGGAAATATTCTTCGAGCGGAGGCGAAAACGGCACCGGGGTATCGAGCGACGTGATGCGAACGATGGGAGCGTCAAGGTCGGAAAATACTTCTTCGTTGATGATCGCCGAGATTTCACCGGCGATGCCGCCGGTTTTGGTGTCTTCGTGCAGAATGATGAGTTTGTTGGTCCGCTTGACGGTGGCGGCGATGGCCTCGCGATCCAGCGGCAGCAGGGTGCGCAGGTCAAGTACTTCCAGCTCGATGCCTTCTTTAGCGAGGATGGTGGCGGCTTCCAGCGCGACATAGACCATGGCCGCATAGGTGATGACGCTGATGTGCCCGCCGGTTTTCTGTGATCCGTTCAAGCTCGCGCTTTGCGTCGCGGGAATTTCAACTCCGCCGGTCCGCGCCAGCCGGGCCACCCCGATGGGCGTAACCGAATCGTTGCTGGTCTCGGGAAACTCCTCCTTGATGCGCCTGTAGAGGAACTTATGCTCAAAAAACAAGACCGGGTTATTGTCGCGGATCGCCGATTTGATCAGCCCCATCGCGTCCCACGCGCTGGCCGGGCAGATGACCTTCAAGCCCGGCGTGTGTACGAAATACATTTCCGGATTCTGCGAATGAAACGGCCCGCCGTGGACGCCGCCGCCGCAGGGGCCGCGCAGCACGACCGGCGCCGGGGCACCCCAGCGATAATGGGATTTCGCCAGCATGTTGGTGATCTGGTTGAAGGCGCAGCCGATGAAGTCGATGAATTGAAATTCCGCCACCGGCCTCAGGCCGGTGAGCGATGCCCCGAAGGCCGCGCCCACAATCGCAGCTTCCGCAATCGGCGTGTCGATGACTCGCTCGGGGCCGAAGCGATGCACTAATCCTTCGGTGACCTTAAAGGCTCCGCCGTAAATTCCGATGTCTTCTCCGATGCAAAAGACCGAAGAATCCCTCTCCATTTCCTCCCAGATACCCTGGCGGATGGCTTCGAGATAAGTCACGGTTGGCATGAAATTTCCTGATTGGTTTTGGACTGATGTTGTTCGACGCCGCTACTTGAAGTGCAAGGCCGCTTCTGATTCCTGCGGCCGCGCGCCCGGTCTGGTATTGGCTTTGGGCGCCGCATACCGCGGCTTGATGTCGTGGCAGCCGGCGTCGCAGTACACTCCTTCGGCGGCGGTTTTTGCTTCCGGCATCGGCGAGTTGATCGCGAACTCGCGCTCCTGCTCGAGGTCAGCTTCCACGCCGGCAATCAATGACTTCACTCCCTGCGGGGTGATCCATTTCTTCGCCAGCAGAAAAGCTTCGAAGCGAGTGTTGCAATCGCGCTTGCGCCAGTAATCCAGCATCGGGACGGGGACATAACTGGCTGCGTCATGGATGGCGTGGCCTTTCATGCGCATCATTTTGGCTTCGATCAGGGTGGCGCCTTCGCCGCGGCGGGCGCGCTCGCAGGCTTCATGGCAGGCGTCATACACCTGGCAGGGGTCGGTGCCGTCAATGATCACCGCGGGAATTCCATAGCCGATGGCGCGGTTGGCGAGGTCGCGGGTGGCAAATTGAAATTCCGTGGGGGTGGAATACGCCCACAGGTTATTTTCCACGATGAGCACCAGCCCCAGCTTGCGCACGGCCGCCAGGTTGATGCCTTCGTACGTGACTCCCGTGGATTGCCCGCCGTCGCCGATATAAGTCATGCAGGCTACGTTGCTGCCTTGCAGCCGCGCGCCCAGCGCGACGCCCGCCATCACCGGGATGAGGTCCCCCAGCATGGAAATGGGCGAGACCACGCGCATGGTGTCGAGCTCGCCAAAGTGCGAGGTGCCGTCTTTGCCGTGGGTGGGCGAACCCGACTTGGCCATGTATTGCATCATCAGGTCACGGGGCTTGAAGCCGCGCACCAGCAAGGAACCCTGGTTGCGAATCATCGGCGCCAGCCAGTCATTGCGGTCGAGCGCGTAAGCCGAAGCGCAGGAACATCCTTCCTGCCCGAGACCGAAATAAACTCCGCCCACGACCTGGCCCTGCTTGTAGAGGTTTTCCAGAGCCTGCTCCATGCGGCGGTTGAGCAGCATCCAGCGAAAAAGTTCAAGGCATTGTTCTTTAGCTAAGTAGCGCGATTCGCGGATGGGCGGCGGCGGCGCGCTGAAGTCTCCGCGCACCTCGTAATGGAGGTGATCTCCGTCGCGAGCTTCCACCACGGTGAAGTTCGGATTCTCCAGCCGCCAGTCGGGAATGCCGTGTTCGTTGACTCTGACGGGCGCGGTGGACGGCGCGCCGCCATTATTCGGGGATTGCGCTGTCGTCCGGCGCGGCGCGCTGGCACCAGTTGTCCGGCTGCCTTTGGAATTCTTTCCGTTTTTGCTCATGGCGCTTCTCTTCTTAAAGAACCGGTTTCTCTATCTAATCTCGCAGATCAAGCCCAGAACCTGTCTTTTGATGGCCCCTGTGACGGATCCTGCTCACCGGGCACTTGCCGAATCTCGTCAGGAATCTGCAGCGGGATGTCCTGGTTGGCAGGTGAATCGGCGTCAGGTACGTCGTCAATCTCCGCATCTTCGGGGCTGCTAATATCGTCGCCGGGGCCCGCGGCCAGCAGGGCATCGAGTAATTCGAGCCACAGGATCTGGCTGGCAAAGACGCGGCCAAAGTTGCGCGCGATCATCTCGCCGGCCAGGGCGCAGTTTACTTTGGGCGAGCCGCCGGTTTCCTTCTCAATCGAGGTCACGCCGCGGCCGGCAATTCCGCAGGGAACAATCAACTTGAAATATTCGAGATCGTTGGTCATGTTCAAGGCAAAGCCGTGGGAGGTCACACCGCGCGAAATATGCACGCCGATGGCGGCTACCTTGGCGGGCTCGGCAGCGGTGGTCCACACCCCGGTCAGGCCTTTGATGCGCTGCGCGCCCACGCCAAATTCCACGCAGGTCCTGATCAGCACCTCTTCCAGGCCGCGGACGAAATCCACCGCACCCATGCGCGACTTCTTCGGTTGCTGAAGAATTTTTTCCGCGACTCTCAAGTCAGATAATGTTTCAGACCGCAGATCGAAGATGGGATACCCGATCAACTGGCCGGGCCCGTGAAACGTGATATCGCCGCCGCGATTGCATTCGAACAGTTCCACGCCGCATGCGCTTAGCAGCTCGCGCGATGCCAGCAGGTTCTGCGGGTGCGCGTTGCGGCCCAGGGTGATGACCGGGGGATGTTCCAGCAGCAGAAGGGTGTCGCGAATGCGCGATCGCTGGCGCAGTTCCACCATCGACTGCTGCAGGTCCAGCGCGGTCGCATAATCAACCAGCCCGAGTTGAACGACGGAAATCATTTGCGCACACGACCCATTTCATCTCAAACCCAAGCCGCCCTATCAGGCGCTGACTGCCATTCCGATGACGCTGCTGAAGGCATCCAGCATGCTCTCGCTCAATGTGGGGTGAGCATGGATCGTCCACATCAGGTCTTCAACCGTGCCTTCCAACTGCATGGCGGTGACCGCCTCGGCAATCAGCTCGGTGGCCGAGGGGCCGATGATGTGCACGCCCAGGATCTCACCGTATTTCTGGTCAGCCACCACTTTGATAAAGCCATCGTGGCTGGC
>JBBSHD010000032.1:0-12340 GCA_038253455.1 Terriglobales bacterium
CAACGCGGCGGGTGCTCTTACAGTGAAGGAGGCGTTGCACATGGCGGTTTGCCGGTGTCCATCGCTGAGGTTGGCGGTCACCGGGTAAATACCGGGGGCGAGGCCCGCGGTATCGATCTGGGCGGTGGCGCCAGTGCCGGAGACTTTCACGCCGCTGCTGCTCCAGTTGTAGGTAACCGTGTGCCGCGGGTTGAAGTTGGATGCGCTCGCCGATACCGTTACCGGCTCCCCGGCCAGCACTTCTGAAGGCTGCATTGAGCAGGACGCGGATGGCGGGATAGCGGCTTCGCCACCGCCCAGGTTCACTACCAGGCCGGTGCTCAAGCGATATCCCATCAAGGTAGTGGGGGTCGGCTTGAACGCGGGAGCGGGCCCGAGGAAACCAAAATCGTGCCGCGCCCACTGGTAATCTGCCTGCACCAGCCGCAGCGAAAGATGCGGCATCACCCGCCAGTCGATTCCGCCTCCGGCCAGGATGCCGGGTCCGCTATCGGTGCGGGGGAAGTTGGTGGGGCGAAAGCGATGCACCCCGCCCATCACGTGCACGAACGGAGTCAGGCGCGCGTAAGGGGCCCGGGCCGTAAGGCCTGCCTGGTAGGTATCGATCTTGCAATGGCATGAAAATGTGGCGTAGTCGAAGCTGGCGCCTAAATAGCGGTTAAAGAAATAGGTGGCATTGGCGTTGAACCCTGATATTCCAGGCGCCGAGCTGAAAGCATCGATGGGAACGCCTCCGATGCTTCCTCCCGGGTGCAGGAAGGAATAGCCGGCGAAGATATCCACCTTGGAGGGCGCCTCATCTTGAGCGACCGCGCGGACTGCCGGCAGAGTGCACAATGCCATCGCCATGATGCCTGCCCAATTTCGAACCTTGGAAAATAACATGCGTAGTTCCTCCGAACATCAAACTCGAATCTTGCAGTGCCTTGTCACTAAAACTGCGCTAATCCGATCCCGCGCCCGCCCTGATTTCCTCATCCGCCGAACGCTTCTGCTATGCGAGGGTGCGAATTTCGACTTCGCACTCTCGGCACTGCAATCACTTTTGGCGATGCCGCCCGTGCCGGCCGGTCTCGGGCCCCGGCGGGAGTGGTTACCGCGCCGGAAGCCTGACCGCTTACGTGTGGCGCTACGGCGCGGGTACGTTGATGACGGTGTTCACCATGGTTACCGATGCAACCAGGCTCAGCGCCCGTCCGTTGAGCGTGGTGATGACCACGTTGCCCGCGGTGGAGAACGTCATGCCCGCCGGAGCAATGATGGTTCCCACCATCACCCCGCCGCCGGTGCCATTAATGGTGGCCGCGGTGCCCACGTGCCAGAAGACATTTTTGGCCTGTGCGCCGTTGACCAGGATTACGCTGCGCGGAGTTCCCGCTACCCCCACCGTAAGTGAAGTTCCCATCTGGAACACCCAGAAGGCGTTGGGATCTCCCTTGGCATCGAGCGTGAGGTCACCGGCGGTGATGGCAAACGTTCCCGGCGCGGATTGATAAATACCCGGCGGGAGTACGAGGTTCCCCAGTTCGCCGCCTTGCGCGGGAACGGTAGGCGGCATATTTGCCGGGGACGTAGCCAGGTAAGCGACGTTAGCGTCAGCCAGCGCCTTGGTGGCGATCGCCAGCGTGGCGGCGGTTCCTTCGGTGGGACATCCGACCGTGGGCGGTGGCGGCGCGGTATAGATCTTGCCGTTCACCGTTCCAATGTTTAGCGGCGTCTCGGTATAGGTGCAACCCGGCCCCGCATCGTGGAAGCCGGTGATCAGCGTGGACACGCCGGTGGTGCCGATGTCGCCGTTAATCACGGTGAGAATCCCCATGTTGGTGATGCCCGCGCTTCCGCCCAATACACCGAAGGTTGCAGCCGTCCCCAGGTTCACGGGCGCCGGAGCCACCACCGCAGCGGTGGTGAAGGTGCATACGAAGTTGGCGACCAGGGCATTGCCCGCCAGGTCGCGCACCCCGGTGGTGATGGTCGCGGTAAACGTGGTGTTGGGGGCGAGCGCGGCGGTCGGAGTAAAGGTTGCGATCATGCTGGCCGCGTTGTAGGTAACTGTTCCGGTTACGGGAGTTGCGCCCGGTCCGGTCAGGGTGAAGGTGGTGGTGTTGACCGTCGTCGGATCAAGCGCCTCGCTGAAGGTCGCGCTGAAGGCCTGGTTAATTGCCACGCCGATGGCGCCGCATGCCGGGTTGGTGGAGATCACTGTCGGCGGAATCACATCGGGCGCGGGGCCCGTGGTGAACGTGCAGGTGAAGTTCGCGGCTAGCGCGTTGCCTGCCAGGTCCTTGACGCCGGTGGTCAGGGTCAAGGTATATATGGTGCTGGGCGCCAGGTTGGCGGAGGGAGTGAACACGGCGCTGTTGCTGGCTGCCGCATAAGTAACCGCGCCGGCCACCGGGGTCGCTCCCGGGCCGGTCAGGGTGAAGGTGCCGGCATTGACCGTTGTCGGATCGAGGGCCTCGCTGAAGTTGGCGGTCACCTTGGTGTTCAGCGCGACCAGCGTCGCGCCGCAGGCGGGAGTCGTGGAAATCACCGTGGGCGGCGTTACATCCGGCCCCAGTCCGGTAGTAAAGGTGCAGACAAAGTTGCTGGCCAGCGCAGTGCCCGCCAGATTTTTCGCGCCCGTCGTAATCGTGACCGTATATAAGGTGCTGGCGGCGAGGTTGGCTGCCGGAGTGAAGGTGGCCACGTTCCCCAGCGGAGAATAGGTGACCGCCCCCGCGACCGCCGCGCCCCCGGGTCCGGTGACCAGGAAGGTGGTGTTGTTGATGGTGGCGGGATCCATCGCCTGGCTGAAGCCCACGTTGATTTTCTGGTTCAGCGCTACGTTGGTCGCGCCGCATACCGGGTTGATGGTGCTCACCGTCGGCGCGACCGGCGGCGGACCGGTGGTGAAGCTGCAGACATAACTTGCCGCCAGGGCGTTGCCGCCCGTGTCCCGCGCGCCGGTGGTGATGGTGTAGGTAAAGACCGTATTGGCGGCCAATGCCACAGCAGGCGCAAAGCTGGCGGTGTTGGTGGCCGCGTTGTAAGTTACCGCTCCTGCTACCGGCACGCCTCCCGCCCCGGTCAAGGTGAAGGTCGCCGTATTGATCGTGGTTGGGTCCATCGCCTTGCTGAAAGTCACGGTGATGCTGGGGATATTGCCCGGCACCGCCACCGCGCCGCACGCCGGCGTGCTCGCGATCACCCGCGGAAGCGCCAGGGTGGTAAAGCCGCAGACAAAGCTGGCAGCCGGCGAGTTACCCACCGTGTCCTGCACGCCCGTGCTTACGGTGATGGTAAAGGCCGTGTTCGGCGCCAGGTTCGCCGCCGGGGAGAACGTGGCAACATTGCTGGTGGGATCGTAAGTCACCGTTCCCGCTACCGGTGTCGCTCCCGGCCCGGTCACCGTGAAGGTCGTCCCATTAATCGTCGCGGGATTCATCGTCTTATTAAAGGTGACGGTTATCTTGCCGTTCAGGGCAACCTGGGTGGCGCCGCATGCCGGGCCGCTGGCGACCACAGCGGGAAGAACCGTTCCGCCGATGCCCGGGGGCACCGCTGACGAACCGCAGCAACCCGCAATCAATCCAGCCAGCAAAAGGGCCATCACCCAAAATTTGTTTACGTATTTCAAATTCATTTGTTGCTCCTTTTTCGGCTGGTGCGCAGCCTTGCGGCGCACTCATGAGTTACTGGATTGATGAATAACGAATATTGAAGAGCAGTTAAGTGGCCAAACCTGGCTTCTTTTTTTGATCGTCCGGGGGGACTGAACCCAACAGCAAGAAACGCTGGACCCAGTAATGCATCAACATTCTCGTTCCTTCACAAAGGCAATGCTGGTCAATAGTGCTCACTGTATCCGATTGATCAGCAGAAGTAAATAAGGGGCGGGAATTTGAAACTCAAACGATCTTGTCCGATGAGAGCGCTGCACGCGAGGGGCGCGAACCCAAGGACCGCAACCCACATCTGAAGTTCTGATTCGGCGGCGGAAGCGGCGGATTTTATCCGCAAAGGTGAAACTCGATTAACAACCGGCAGCTCATTAAGGAAAAGTTAACGATTTCAAGGCGAGCAACTCAGCAAATCCAGGCTGAAATTCCCAATGGTGCACTAGTTCAGGACCAAAACAGGAAAGTGGGAAAGAACCCATCCAAGCGTTACCAAGGATTCTGTATCAGCGCCGGGGAAGCGCGGCCGGTCCCAGGGTGCCATCGCGCAGAAATCTCTTGGTCACCAGCAGAGACATCGCGCCGGGCTCGTTGTACAGCCCCTTGTTGTCATTCCTGACGGAAATCATTTCGCTCCTGGGCATGAGCCTCTTAATCTCGTCTCGCATTTTGGCCGCATGATCTTCATCACAAATCACCAGGACCTTGCTGTGGAGCGAAGGCAGAATCGCAGCCAGGTTGACCCTCGGTGCATGCCCCATGGGGCCAATCACTTCTTCGCCGCTGGCCTCGCCCCTGGCCTCGCCCCTGGCCTTAAACCAACCCGAAAGCCGGCCCTTCGATCTTTCTTCCGAAGATGTTCTGGCGCTTTCAGGGCCCGCCAAAGCCAGATTATCCAAAACCAGGTTGCCAACTCGTTGGGGATGGTCCATGGCCAGTTGCGCGGCCACGCTTCCGCCGAATCCGCGGGCAACGATGTGGGATTGGCTGAAATGCAATTTATCCATCAACTCGAGTACGCAAGCGGTAAAATCTTTTATTTCCCAAGTGCCGCCCGGGGAGAAACTTTGCCCATGCGCGGGAAGGTCCATGGCCAGAACCTCAAAATGAGAAGCCAGCGCCTTGAAGGCGCCTTCCATGCTGTCCATCGAGCTTCCCCAGGGATGCAGCAAGACCACGCGCGGTCCCGAGCCCTCCCGGCGGTAGCCAATGCGGCCCACAGCCAGGTCGATAAATTGCCGGGCGGAGGCGGTCGCAGCCGTTCCCTGGGCAGATGCCATCGCAATCGCCGACTCTGCCACTGGTAGCGAAGGCGCCGGCGCCTCCGCAGCGGTGTTCACTGTTTCGCTGTCCTTCGCCGTCTTCCTGCGGAGTTCTGACGCGGTGGTGCTCTCCACCGCTGATTCGAACTGGGCAGTTCTTTGACGAGCATAATTAAGGTCAGATTCTGCCCGCAGGCGAGCCGCTTCACTCGCTGCCTGCATGTCGGCCTCAGTTTGAGCTGCCACCACTCGCCTGAACTCGAGGTCCGCTTCTTCTCGTTCGCGAGCCGCCGCCACCTTCGCTTTCCTATCCCCTTCGGCTTGAACCGCGGCTTCGCGCGCTGACCTAAGCTCCACTTCTTCCCGCTCCCGCGCAGCCGCCTGCCTTTCGGATTCAGCCTCGGCGGCGGCTTCGCGCGCGATTCGAGCCTCAATTCGCGCCCGCGCGGCGATTTCCGTCTCCAGGTTTGCCCGCGCAAGGTTGGCGGCCTCGCGTGCCGCAATCGCCTCCGCTTCGGCCCGCCGCGCGGCCGCCTGGGCCTCCCGCGCCTCCTGCTGGGCGGCGCGGGCGGATTCAACCGCCTGCTTTGCCGCTTCCGTCAGCGCCGCCGCTTCGCGCCGCGCCTCGGCCGCTTCTGCCTCCGCCCGCGCCCTGGCAGTCATTTGGCGCGCCTCTTCTTCCTGTTTTTGTTTCCGTTCCCACGCCGCCTGCTCCCGCGCTACCAGTTCCGCCTGGACGGCGGCTTCGATCGCGGCATTTGCATCGGCTTCACGCCGCTCTCGCGAGGCGGCTGCCCCCATCATCACATCCTGCAGTTGCGCCCGGGCACGCACCGCTTCCTGGCGCGCCAGATCCGCCTGCGCCTCCGCCCTTGAGCGATTCGAGGTCTCATGGGCGATGGCCAAGTCGCTTTCCGCCTTGATCCTTTCCGCTTCTGCCTGCGCGCGAATCACCGCCGCCGAGGTTTCAGCCCTGAGTTTCTGTTCCGCCTTCGGTGCGATATCTGCCGCCTCCCTGCTACTGCCATGAACCACATCGGAACTCACCCCGGGGCGTTCAGCACTGGGCCCAGCCTCAAGCACGGGAGATGGCGCCTCCTGCCCCAGTCCGGCTGGAACTTCGGTTAAAGGGAAATCCGCGGGAAGCGCCCCCTGATTGCGGGAATGGCGTTCACGCGCGTGCCTGAATGCGGAATCGAACTCCGACGGCTGGCGCCATTTGAAGTCGTAAAATCGGTGACGGCAGTCGAGACACCGGAAGGCCCGGCGCAGGAACAGGTGTTCCATGCCATCCGACTTGCTGGTGCGGTTTGAATATCTGACGTTCTTGCTGCCGCAGAAACGGCACTTCGTCAAATTATCGTTCGTCGACATAGCTCTGCCCGGCGGGTGTCCGCACTCGCACACTCCACAGACTACATCGAAAGTCTAATGCTTTTCTGTACGAAATCCATGGGAAAGCTCGAGAATTTCTGAAAACGGGGCTTACCGAAGGGTAGCGGTTTCCGCCCGGGAGAAAAACTTGGTTCGGACCGTTTAGCGCGATTTCATAGTAGTTATCTTCTTGAGAAAGAAAGTAGGGAGAGAGGAAGGCTGGGCCGCGCTTCGACCGCCATCGTACAGTGGTCAGTATTCGGCGGAGATGAACCATCGGGCTCGCTGAGAGTTTGCAGAGGGTAGGGATTCTTCCTCGCCCCGATAAAGCCGGGGGTCGTCAGAATGACATCCCGTTGGGGGCCTGCCTGGAGACAGAAGTTTCTCGGCGCCTGCCGCCGGGGCCTCGCCTGGGCAAAAGTTCGAGCGTAGCGGGAAGTTGTGAGGAGAAGGCCGCTACTGCAACACCCAGTCCCCGGTTTTTTCCGTGAAGGTCAAACCGTATCGGGGATATTCGGTCTCCGCCAACTCGGAGCGAACGATTCGGGCGAGGCCGGCATCTTCGGCTTGGGCACGGAGAAGATGCACGCGCACGATGGCGTCCACCGGCAGCGCGATCGCGCACGCGCACAGGAAGCCATTCTTGCCCGCGTTTTCGGTGGTGGTCAAAACGCCAAAATCTTTTTCGCGCAGGTCCGTTCCGCTCAGCTTCAGCGGTACTCGCAGCCCGACCCTGATCCCATTGCGGCGTTCCTGGCGCCGGTTCTGCAAGGATTGCGCCAGCGCGGACCGCAGGGCGTCGAAATTTACCGGCTTCTCGAAGTAGCCTGAGGCCCCCAGGTCGTGGCAGAAATCTTTCGTCTTAGCTCCCGCCTCGCCGCTGATGATGAATACCGGGATCAACTGGGTCGCGCTGAACGACGTAAAAGTCTTGCACAACTCAAAACCCGAATAGCCGGGCATCCGCAAATCCAGCAGGATGACATCGGGCTTATGTTCGAGAGCCAGCGATAGCGCCTGTTCCGGCTGGCCGGTGTCAAAAATCTCGTATGCGTCCACCAGATTTAATCGCACCAGCCGCCTCATCGCTTCATCGTCATCCACGATCAGAATCTTTGCCATGGCCTTGATCTCCTGCTGCATTGCAAATTTCAATTTCTGGAAAGCGTACCTTCGACCGTCATGGGGCCGCCTGCCGTCATCGCCTTCGGTCTGGGGCCTCCGTCGAGCACTGCCCTGACCTTGGAAATCAAATCGTCTTCGGTGAAGGGCTTTTGCAGCAGGTTCGAGCCCGCGGCCAGCACTCCATTGCCGCCGGCAAAGGAATCGGTATAACCCGAAATGAAAAGCACTTTGAGGTCGCGGGAGCGCGCGGTCAAAATCTCCGCCAGCACCCGCCCGTTCTTTCCCGGCATGATCACGTCAGTGACCAGCAGGTGGATCTTGCCCGGGTGCTCACCGGCAACATGAAGCGCCTGCTCGGCATTGGCAGCGCTTAACACGCGAAATCCGTGGGCGCTCAGAATGGAGGCGGCCAGCCGCCGCAGCGGCTCCGCATCCTCGGTCAGCAGAATCGTCTCCCAACCGCGAACATTCTCAGTGTCATTTTCCGCGGCGGGGATGGGAACCGGTTGTCCATCGACCCGGGGCAGGAACACTTCGAAAGAAGCGCCCGCTCCCGGCGTGCTCTCCACCGCGAGATAGCCTCCGCTCTGCTTCACCACGCCATAGACTGTGGCCAATCCCAGGCCGGTGCCCTTGCCTAGTTCTTTGGTGGTAAAGAATGGCTCGAAAATATGGGCCAGCGTTTCCGCTTCCATCCCCATGCCGGAATCGATGACCGCGAGACGAACGTAGCGGCCCGGCCGGGCGCCATCGTGGTTGCGCGCATAAGCCTCGTCGAGATCGACATTGGAAGTCTCGATGCGCAGCTTGCCCCCTTCGGCCATGGCGTCCCGGGCGTTCACTGCCAGGTTCAAGATCACCTGCTCGATCTGGTTGCGGTCGGCCTTGACTGAACCCAGGTCTTCTCCCATGGCCACACTCACCGCGATGTCGGCGCCGATGAGGCGGGGCAACATTTTCTGCATGTCCGCCACCAGCTCGTTCACGTTTAACACGGTGAGTATCAATATCTGCTGGCGGCTGAAGGCCAATAGTTGGCGGGTGAGAGCGGCCGCGCGCTCTCCCGCTTTTTCAATTTCGGTGGCGTGCTCGGCCAGCGGGTTGTCCCTCCCCAACCCCCGCTTCAAGAGCTGGCTGTAGCCGATGATCACTCCCAGCAAGTTGTTGAAATCGTGCGCGATTCCTCCCGATAGCCTTCCCACCGCTTCCATCTTTCCCGCCATCTGCAGTTGCCGTTCCAGTATCCGCCTGCCGGTGATGTCTTCTACAAACATCTCGAAACAGGGGGGCTGGCCGGGTGCGCTCTCTGCCCGTCGGCCGCTGCAGCGCACCGTGATCGCAGCCGAACCCTTGCGCTTCCACTCCATTTCCAGGCCTTTGAAATCTTCATCCCGGTTCAGCAACTCGGTGAGCGCCTGAAATTCCGCCGGGGTGCGAAAAATTTCCGACGCCAGGTTCACCTGCAACAGTTCCCCGGCGGCGCCGTATCCCAGCATCTCTTCGAGCGCCGGGTTGACGCGCAGCAAAACTCCATCGCTGTTGGCGCGGCAAATTCCGTAAGGAGCATCCTCAACCACGGTGCGGAACCCGGCGTCGGCCAGCCGTAGCGCTTCCCGCGCCAGCTTACGCTCCGTGATGTCGCGGTTGACGATGACAAATTTCGACGGCGCTTGTTTGGCGTCGTAAATTACGCTGGCCGTCGATTCCAGATCGCGCCAGCTTCCATCCTTGTGCCGAATGCGGTATTCGAGGGCCTCGCCCACCCCGCTGATGCGCGCCTGCTGGGCGGCCTGCTGCACCCTTTCACGATCCTCGGGATGGATCTGGTCCAGCGAAGACGACGCCTTCAACTCTTCGGGGGAATAACCCAGCACGGTCTGGTACGAAAGGCTGTTGTAGATGCGGCGGCCTTCCATATCCACCACCGCGATCATGTCCGCGACGTTTTCGCTGATCAGGCGGAACAGCTCTTCGCGCTCGAATAATCGGCGGCGCACCCGGTGGATCTGCCATTGCTGGTAAATGGTGTAAATATCGAACAGCAGCACCACAGCAACCAGCCCGCGGATGGCGGGCGGAAACATCAGCCATGAAATTTCCTGCTGGCGGTCATGCAGTTCCGGCACGATGAATGAAACCACGCCCAGCGTAAGCACCAGGGTGACTGCCATGGCGGCCAGCCACAACAACCATTCGCGCCGCTCCGCCCGCTGAAAGACCACCGACGGATTTTCGCTTTCGCCCCGCGATGCCGGCTGCGCCTTTTCCATGATCGAACTGGTCAACTTGTGAGCTCCGCGGCGGGCAGCGCTCGCCGGCCATTCCATGTCTCACTGTAGCATCCGCGGATTTGCGGCAGGAACTTAACCAGGCATCTCGATTGGTGCAATTCCCGATTTGGCACTTGAGTCCAAGACCGAGCGCTATCGTCTCGCCTTTGTTTCCGTTTACAGAATTCCAGCAAAACGGTAAATTGGCCCCGGTTTTTGCTTTAAGCGTAGAGCACCCTTGAGCGGGGTACCCACTTTCCAGCAGCCCCACTCGGTCGTTTCAAGACCGGCCCGGCACGAATCTCCTGACGTGTAAAAGGTCGGCTTTTCGGTATGCCCCGGCCCGGAAATCCGATTTGATCTGGACATAAGTCCGGAAAACCTTCCGGGCATAGTAAACTTTTCTTAAATTTCATCAGGATTTCGAAATGATCGGGCAGCCCAAGAGCTTGAAATTTCAAAAGGCCTTGGCTTTGGAGTTAGGGCATTGCGCAAATCCCAGTCACATTGCCCCACTTGCCATAGCATTAGCGTCAAATATTCCACCCGGAAAGATCGCTTGAACGCCCCGCAACGGTTGCTTTTGCGGAGAGCGTTTCGCTGCCGGACTTGTGGCAAACGCTATTACGACTTCTTCTGGCGTAAGCCGTCGGTTTGACCGCATCGAAGAAATCCCTCATCATCGCAGGACTTCCGCGAGACTCTGACAGAAATCTGGAGTGCGCAGCCGCCGTAAAAGCCAGCCTCTGCCCGCTCGTTAGAAAGACGACGGCAACTTCGACTGAGAATTCGGGAAGACTACCTCTACCAGAAACGCCACAGCCGATAGTCCTGTTCAAAATTCCGGAATTCGTTGTGAGCGAGGTGGCAAGTGACCCTCGCCATGTAAGATTCTCTTTCATTCTTTCAACTTCCGAACGCGAGTTAATTTGAATTCATGAACAGGCCAGCGTCTGCGTTTGTGGCAATGATCTTTCTTGTAATGTGTTCTGGGTGTGGCTCCAGCGGTATTCCTGCGCCGATCTCTGCGCCGCCGGTTTCTTCGCCCGCGGTGGTTATCCCTCCCACCACGACCGCGATCTCGGTGACGCCCGTAAATCCTTCCCTCACAACAGGCCAAACCCAGCAGTTCACAGCTACAGCGTCGTTGAGCGATGGCACTTCGACGGACATTACGGCCAGCGCAATTTGGAGTTCTTCTTCAACCAACGCGACCATCACTCCCGCCGGCCTTGCAACAGCGGTATCCTCTGGCACCGCTTCGATTCAGGCCAGTTCCGGGACCATCGCCGGGTCAACTTCCCTGACAATCACCAAACCGCCTCCGGCTCTCACTGCCATAACGGTGAGCCCTGCGAATCCTTCCATCAACGAAATTCATTCGCAGCAGTTCACCGCCACCGGTACCTACAGCGATGGCACGACAAAGGATTTGACGACCACCGCGACCTGGAGCTCCAGCAGCAACTTGACGGCAACTATCAGCCCTTCGGGTCTGGCGATTCCCTCTAACCCAGGCACCTCTACAATTCAGGCCTCATTCGAAAGTGTTCACGACTCCACGACATTGACCGTAACCAATAAAACGATCGTCGTCTTTGATGACTTCCATCGATCCGACCGTCTGCTTCGCGGGGACATGCTGCCCACCGGGCAGATATGGGGAGTAAGCGGAGCTGGCTATCTGACTGCGGCAATCAAGAACAACCTCATGGTTTCGGATGACTATATTTATTCCTTTGTGGTGTTACCCAGCCGAACGTTCCGGTTTGGTGGGAAGTTTAGTTGGGCAGGCGATCCGGGGACACCCGCAGGGATCACGCTTATTTCCGCGAACGGCGTTGGCGGACTGCTCGACCAGATGATTCACACCTACATTGATAGCAGCGGAATTAATCCGACCTGGTGGGACGTCGGGACGTCACAAAACAATCCACTCGCCAATTGCACGGGCAATCCTTACTTCGTCCCTGAGCTTACGACCAGCGGCGCGATTTCTCAGGTATATGTAACCATCACCGGCAACATCATTCACTTCGAAGGCTCAAATGGATTGAAATACGATTGCACCGATCCGCATGTAGGGACTCTTTCAGGCTCCGTCTTGATTTGGGAGATTACCGGAGACGCCACCTATAATCGGTCTCGATTTCACGAGGTAGAAGCCGACAACTAGGCTCGTTTGTCTATTTGATAATTTGGATCAGCAACTCCCGCGCCGACTTGTTGCCGTTCGATGCCCGCCGCAAGTCCAAGTATGCCTAACGAACCCTCAGCGGTACCAACCATGCCGCCGCCTTGCTCCTCCCCCAGAAGTCCCGCTCCAAATCTGAAAATGTATTTGTGCGCGAGGACGGAATCACGCCCTTGGCCCACTTCACTTTGGCGCATCAGCACTCGACGCTGAGGCCAAACCTCAACCTGCTGAAGGATTTCGTTCTGCACTCGCTCCGTCACACGGTACTAAGCCAGTTAGGGCCTCGGGGGTGGACGCCTCCACGATCGTGCGCATAGCCGGCTACTCCTCGATTACAATCAGCCAGAAGTATGTGCACCCACCCTCGAAGTATTGCAAACGCATGCGAGCGCTTGACGGGCTACCCAACAGGCATGAAAAACAGCCGCGACTCCATACATTTTCCACTACACC
>JBBSHD010000033.1:0-12287 GCA_038253455.1 Terriglobales bacterium
GGACAACGGCCGTCGCGGTCGCGCGATTACCGGCACCAACAAGCGTCCGCTCAAGTCGCTGGCCGACATGATCAAGGGCAAGCAGGGTCGCTTCCGCCAGAACCTGCTGGGCAAGCGCGTCGATTACTCCGGCCGTTCCGTGATCGTGGTCGGTCCCGAGCTAAAACTGCACCAGTGCGGCCTTCCCAAGAAGATGGCCCTCGAGCTGTTCAAGCCGTTCATCTATCATCGCCTCGAGCAGACCGGGCAATGCACCACCATCAAGCAGGCCAAGGAAATGGTGGAGCAGCAGGACCCCGTCGTCTGGGACATTCTCGAAGAAGTGATTAAAGACCATCCCGTGCTGCTGAACCGCGCGCCTACGCTTCATCGCCTGGGCATCCAGGCGTTCGAGCCGGTGCTGGTCGAAGGCAAGGCCATCAAGATCCATCCGCTGGTCTGCACCGCCTTCAACGCCGACTTCGATGGCGATCAGATGGCGGTCCACATTCCGCTTTCTCCCGAGGCCCAAGTGGAAGCCAGCGTGCTCATGCTGGCGTCACACAACATCCTGTCCCCGGCATCGGGACAACCGATTACCGTTCCCACCCAGGACATGGTGCTGGGAATCTATTACCTGACCCGCGCCAAGCCGGGCGCCAAGGGTGAAGGCCGCGCGTTCGCCAATATTGACGAAGTGCTGCTCGCCCTCGAAGCCAAGGAAGTTGAGACCCTGACCCCCATCCGGCTGCGCTACACCGGCGAGGTCATGGATCTCACCAGCGCTTACGACGATCAGGATGTGCTGCACACCGAGCCCACCAACTTCGACCGCCAGTTCATCAAGACCACCGTCGGCCGCGTGATTCTCAACGATCATCTGCCGCAGGGCATGCCCTACATCAACGGACTGCTCAAGAAAAAAGGAATCGGCCAGGTCGTCAACTACACCTACCTGCGCTTCGGGCTCGAGACCACCGTCAAGATGCTGGACCAAATCAAGCAGATGGGCTTTACCTATGCCACTCGCTCCGGTCTTTCCATTGGAATCGACGACATGGTCATTCCCGCCCACAAGTACTCGCTGGTGAAGGACGGCGAAAAGCAGGTCATCGCCGTGCAGCAGCAGTATCTTGACGGCGCCATCACCAACGGCGAGCGCTACAATAAGGTCATCGAAATCTGGTCGTCCATTACCGAAAAGGTGGCGGATGAGATGTTCGAGGTGCTCAAGCAGGAAGACAAGTCGGGCGGCATCAACCCGATTTACGTCATGGCCGATTCCGGCGCTCGTGGATCGAAACAGCAGATCCGCCAGCTTTCCGGAATGCGCGGCCTGATGGCCAAGCCTTCCGGCGAGATCATCGAGACCCCCATCACCGCCAACTTTCGCGAGGGGCTGACGGTGCTGCAATACTTCATTTCCACCCACGGCGCCCGCAAGGGACTGGCCGACACCGCGCTCAAGACTGCCGATTCCGGCTACCTCACCCGCCGCCTGGTCGATGTTGCCCAGGATGTGATCGTGACCTCGCAGGATTGCGGCACCGTCGACGGCATTTACGTCGGCGCCATCGTCGAGTCGGGTGAGATCATCGAGCCGTTGCGCGACCGCATCGTGGGCCGCGTGTCCCTCGAGAAGATCAAGGACTACGAGGGCGGCGTGATCGTCGAAGTCAACCAGGAAATCACCGAAGACCTGGCCAGCGCCATTCAGGCGGCCGGGATCGAGCGGGTAAAAATCCGTTCGGTGCTCACCTGCGAATCCAAACGCGGCGTCTGCATCATGTGTTACGGCCGCAACCTGGCGTCGGGCCGCACCGTGGAGCTGGGCGAAGCCGTCGGAGTCATCGCCGCGCAATCCATCGGCGAGCCGGGCACGCAGCTCACCATGCGCACCTTCCATATCGGAGGCACCGCGTCGCGGGTCTCCATGCAGGCGGGACTCGATGCCAAGAACAACGGCAACGTGCGCTTCATCAACCTGCAGTATGTGAAGGCCAAATCCGGCAACCTGGTGGTCATGAACCGCAACGGCTCCATCGCCATCATCGACGAGAAGGGCCGCGAGAAGGAACGCTACAGCGTGGTGTACGGCGCCAAGATCAAGGTCGCCGATGGGGATGCCGTCAAGATCGGCGACATGCTGGTCGAGTGGGACCCCTACACCTTCGCCATCCTCACCGAGATTGGCGGAACCATCCAGTTCAAGGACCTGCAGGAAGGGGTCACCTTGCACGAAGAGGTTGACGAAGTCACCGGGCTTTCCCGCCACGTGGTGGGTGATTCACCCGATGAAAAGCGCCAGCCCGCCATCATCATCAAGGGCAAGAGCAGCCGGCGATATCTCATGCCGTCCCGCGCTCACCTCATGGTGCAGGATGGAGACGAGGTATCGCCCGGCGACGTGCTGGCCAAGATACCCCGCGAAACCACCAAGACCAAGGACATCACCGGCGGTCTGCCGCGAGTGGTGGAATTGTTCGAAGCCCGCAAACCCCGCGAGACCGCTGTGATCAGCGAAATCGATGGCATCGTTCGCTTCGGCGAAGTCGCCAAGGGCCAGCGCAAGCTTTATGTCACCGCCGATAACGGCACCGAGAAGGAATACTCTGTGCCCCGCGGCGTTCACATCAACGTGCAGGAAGGCGATCGCATGCGCGCCGGTGAGCCTCTCATGGATGGCCCGCTGAACCCGCATGACATCCTCGCCGTACTGGGCGAAAAGCAGCTGCAGTCTTACCTGGTCAACGAGATCCAGGAAGTGTACCGTCTGCAGGGCGTCACCATCAGCGACAAGCACATCGAAGTCATCGTGCGCCAAATGATGCGCTGGGTGAAGGTCGAGGACGTGGGTGATACCACCTTCCTTCTCGAACAGCAGCTCGACCGCTTCCACTTCACCGCGGAAAACGAGCGCGTCATCGTCAACGGCGGCAAGCCGGCCACGGGACGCCCTTTGCTTCTGGGCATCACCAAGGCATCGCTTTCCACCGACTCGTTCATCTCCGCGGCATCGTTCCAGGAGACCACGAGGGTGCTCACCGAAGCTTCCATCAACGGCGCCGTGGACAACCTGCGCGGGTTGAAGGAAAACGTGATCGTAGGCCGCCTGATTCCCGCCGGTACCGGCATGGAGTTCTATCGCAACGTGAAACTTGCGCCTGAGCTCGAAGCCGCCGCCGAAAAGGTGCAGGAAGAAGTCTCCGCCGCGTACGAAGAGGCGGAACGCGCCCTCGAGCTCATGCGCAACGAAGGCGAAACCGAAGAACTGGCAGCCGAATAATCATTCAACTACGAACCGGGATCGCGGGCTGGTAGCAGCCCGCGATTTTTTTCTTTGCGTTGGTGGTTCGCTGTTTGCTTTTAGCTTGGCGCGCGGGGACATTGCACACACGCGGCGGCAACGTTTAAGCTGACTTATTCATGAAGCGTTTCTTCAAGCGCCTCCGCAAGGCAGTCTGGCGGGGCTTCGAGCACGAAATGTTCATGGTCGCCAAGGGAGCGGCCTATTCGTGCATCCTTACCCTCTTCCCCTCGCTGATGCTGCTGGCGTCGGTCCTCGCGCTTTCCCCGCGCAGCAACGTGTTCGTGCGCGAGATCAGCTACGCCCTCGACACCATCCTGCCGCCCGGCTCAGGCGCACCCGCCATCGGCTATTTTCAGGGCGAACAACACCGATCCCTGGAGCTGCTGTTTTCCGCGCTGATGATCACCCTCATCGCCGCATCGGGAGTCATGATCTCCTGGATGGAAGGCTTCCGCCACGCCTACGAGTTCGGCGTCGAGTGGGATTTCTGGAAGGAACGCGGTGTGGCCTTTCTCCTCGTTCTTCTATCGTTTCTGCCAATGACGTTTGCCGCGCTGATCGTGGCTTTTGGCAGCCAGATCGAATCGCGCGTCGTGTTTTATATGTCCGGCGAGCTGCAACCCTACCTGTGGGTGTTGTGGCGGGCCTCGCACTGGTTTATCTCCATCCTCACCAGCGCCGCTATTCTTGCCCTGATTTATCACTGGGGTGTTCCCCGCACCCAGCCCATCTACAAGGTTTTGCCGGGCGCGTTTCTCGCCACCGTCATCTGGCTGCCCGCCACCCTCGGCTTCGGATGGTATGTCACCCACGTCGCCACGTATAACCTCATCTATGGCCCCCTGGGGACCGCCATCGTACTGCTGCTATGGTTCTATTATGTGTCGGTGATCATCCTGGTGGGAGCGGAATTCAATGCCGTGATCTATCCGCGCGAGAGCGGCAAGGATCGTCGGGTGAAGGAAGCGGTCGCCAAAGTGGCCCAGGCTGAAGCCGAGGTTGAGAAAGTTGAGGCCGCGGTGATTGAGGCCGATGCTGCGGGGAAACCCGGCCCCAGCATGATCAAGAAACCCGCGGATACGAGCAGTGATTCCGCACTCTTGAAATCAGGCGATGGCCACGGCGCGCCGGTTCATGATCCAGCAGCGCCCGACCCAACCCTCGAAGCTGCGGATGAAAACGGCGGCGATGCTTCTTCTTCAACCACAAACCTAAAAGAAACGAGTAAAAAGTGACCGAGCCAGTTTTAAGCGCGACCCCCGCGGCCAGGAGAAAAGCCAAGATCGTTGCCACCCTGGGACCATCAAGCAACACCGAGCCCATGTTGCGCCAGCTCGTTCGCGCCGGCATGGACGTCGCCCGCCTCAACTTTTCGCATGGCACGCACGAACAAATGACGGCGCTGATTGCCCTGCTGCGCGACATCGCCGCCACCGAAGGCAAGACCATCTGCATCATGCAGGACCTGCAGGGCCCCAAGATCCGCACTGGCCGTTTGCAAGACCGGCGTCCGGTGGCGCTGGCCGTCGGCAGCCAGGTCACCATTACCCCGCGCGATGTCCTGGGCAGCCCCACCCTGATTTCCACTACGTTTCAAACCCTGTCACGCGAAGTGGGGCCGGGATCCACCATTCTTTTATCCGACGGCCTGATTGAACTGCGGGTGACCGCGGTCAAGGGCGATGACGTCGAAACCGAAGTCGTCAACGGCGGCCTGCTGGGCGAGCACAAGGGCATCAACTTGCCCGGGGCGGTGGTGACCGTGCCTTCGCTGACCCAAAAAGACCTGGAAGACCTCGAGTTCGGCCTGGCCCAGGGGGTAGACATGATCGCGGTCTCGTTCATCCGCACCGCCGCCGATGTGCGCGCGGTTAAAGAGCGAATCGCGTTTCACAACTCCGACGCCTGGGTCATTGCGAAGCTGGAAAAACCGCAGGCCATTGAGCATCTCGAAGAAATTCTGGATGAGGCCGATGGCGTAATGGTGGCGCGCGGCGACCTGGGAGTTGAAATGCCGCCGGAAAAAGTTCCCATCATCCAGAAACACGTAATTCGCCGCGCCGCCGAATGGCGCAAGCCGGTGATTACCGCCACCCAGATGCTGGAGTCGATGATCGAAAACCCGCGGCCCACCCGCGCCGAGGCCAGCGACGTCGCCAACGCCATTTTCGACGGATCCGACGCGGTGATGCTGTCAGGGGAGACGGCCATGGGCCGTCACCCGCGCGAGGCGGTGGCCATGATGGCCAAGATCATTATCGAAACCGAATCGCACATGCGCGACACCGGCCTAAGGCAGCCCCACGAGCTGCGACCGCGGCTTTCCATCTCCGAAACCATTTGCGAATCGGTGGCGCATGCCGCTGAAGACCTCGATATGAGGGCCATCGTGGTTTATACGGAAACCGGAACCACCGCGCGCCTGATCTCCAAGTACCGCCCGCAACCTGAGATTTACGCTCTGACCGCGGTCAGCAGGGTATGCAACCGTTTGAACCTGCTGTGGGGAGTTTCCCCGCTGGCGCGCAAGCACGAACATTCAACCGAAGACATGGTGAGTGGCGCCGAAGCAGTGCTGCTGCGCGAAGGAATCGTGAAGGCCGGCGACATCGTAGGCCTGGCAGCCGGAACCCAGACCACCAGCGGCTCCACCAACTTCATGCGCCTGCACATTATCGGCGGCGACCACGCGCTGCCTGCGGAGGATAAAGCTACCGCCCAGGAAAAATCTGCGGCGACTGCGGGGGTGGGCGGGTAGTCCATCGCAATTACATTCGCAATAATCCGGTACGAGCGGGTTTAGAGGAGTTCCGCCGGCTCTTCAGTCATCACCGATGACCCGCCACCGGGGCTAAAAGCCCAAAGCATAAGGTTTGCTTTTCAGCGGACTGAAGTCCTCTGCTCCCACCAACACTCAAGACCTTCGTTTTTCCCTGGCAGATATTTGTCCGCGCAGACTGAACGTCGCTTGGAACCTGCCCTGGAAAATTCCCTTGCTCCCGCCTACTTACGGTTTTGCCGGCGCTTTCCCCTCAGTCTCTTTTTTCTGGCTCCACGGCGGCACCACGCCGCTGGACCGCGCATAGGCGATGGCCTGCCCAAGGTGCTCGGAGCTGTGCAGTGACATGGTGAGCAACGCGTTCTGCAACGTGCTCTTGGTGCCAAACATGCTGATCGTCTTTCCCAGCGACGCGTCAGAGGTGCTGGCCAGGCCCTGGTGCAACCGCTCGTAGGATTGCTTCAGCAGCGCCACCGTCTTTTCTTTGCCAGGATTGCTTTTCTCCAGCTTGCGCAAATCAATCTCCGGGGGGACGGGCTTGCCCACCCACGACGCCACCAGGAAATTGCCGATTGCCATGTGCAGGTACACCTCGCCGGTGGAGCGCACTCCATCACCCGGTCGCCACGAGTATTTTTCCTCCGGCGTGGCCTCGGCCAGGCCAACTGCCTTGCCGCCAATCTCATCGATTTGCTTGAGCAGGTCTGCTCGAAAGTCAGGGGAGGCCGGCACAGTCGAAGGCGCGGTCGCTGGCTGAGCTTTTACGTCCACGCCGGGGATTGCCAGCAAAACCAAGCCCGCCAGGATCCAGATAAGTCGTTTCATAATGCGTGCTCCTTGCCAAATCGTGAGATGAAAGGCCGAATGAACGGCCACAGTTGAAACGAAGTATACCGCAGCGGCGCGCCGCTGTTCGCGCGCGATCATTCCTTCCACGCGGCGTAGGCTCACCCCGCCGCTGGTAAACTCGATGTATATGCCGCATGATCTCCCCAAAGCCTACGAACCCGGGGCCATCGAGGCCCGCTGGGCCGAATACTGGGTCGCTGAAAAAATATTTTCCGTGCCTTCGAGCGCCGGCGCCGCCGCATTTTCCATGCTGCTGCCTCCGCCCAATGTCACTGGCAACCTGCACATGGGGCACATGCTCAACCACTCCGAGATGGACATTCTCGCTCGCTGGCGGCGCATGTCGGGTGCCTTGACGCTGTGGGTCCCGGGCACCGACCACGCCGGCATCGCCACCCAGATGATGGTGGAGCGCCAGTTGGCGGCCGAAGGCAAGAACCGCCGCGAGCTGGGACGCGAGGCCTTCGTCGAGCGCGTGTGGGAATGGAAACGGCACTACGGCGGCGTGATCCAGCAGCAGATGAAGCGGCTCGGCGAATCGGTGGATTGGCAGCGTGAATATTTCACCATGGACGAATCGCTTTCGCGAGCGGTGCGCGAGGCTTTCGTGCGCCTGCACGAAGAAGGCCTGGTGTATCGCGGAAAATATATCGTCAACTGGTGCCCGCGCTGCATGACCGCCATCTCAGATCTTGAGGTGAAGCACGAGGAAACTACAGGCAAGCTGTACGAAATTCGCTACCCGCTCTCCAGAGCCGAAGGCTCTATCGTGGTGGCCACCACCCGCCCGGAGACCATGCTGGGAGACACCGCGGTGGCGGTCAATCCCAACGACGAGCGCTATCGCGATGTCATCGGCAGGATGGCCGTGCTTCCCCTGGTGGGCAGAGAGATTCCGGTGATCGCCGACGAGTGGGCCAACCCCGAATTCGGCACCGGGGCGGTCAAGGTCACGCCCGCCCACGACGCCAACGATTTTCAGATTGGCGTGCGCCACCACCTGCCCAGCATTGATATCTTCGACGATAACGCGCGGCTGAACGCCAGTGCGGGCGCCTATGCCGGCCTCGATCGTTTCAAGGCCAGAGAAAAAGTGCTGGAAGACCTTGAAGCCCAGGGACTGCTGGTCGCGGTGAAAGACCATCCCATGGCCGTCGCCAAATGCGATCGCTGTGCCACCGTGATCGAGCCCCGCCTTTCCACCCAATGGTTCGTAAAGGTTGATTCGATGGCGCAGCGCGCGCTGCAGGCTTCCAGCGGAGGAGAAATTCGCTTCACTCCCGACACCTACAAGAAGATTTTTGAAGACTGGATGGCCAACCTGCACGACTGGTGCGTGTCACGCCAGCTCTGGTGGGGACATCGCATTCCCGCATGGCACTGCGCGGCCGCGGGCTGCGAACACATCACGGTGGCCCGTACCACTCCCACCAGCTGCGAGAAATGCGGGAGCGAAGATCTGCACCAGGAAACCGACGTCCTCGACACCTGGTTTTCCTCGGGCCTGCTTCCGTTTACGGTCTTCGGATGGCCCGATCACACCCCCGACCTCGACGCTTTCTATCCCACCAGCCTGCTGGTGACCGGCTTCGACATTCTTTTTTTCTGGGTGGCGCGCATGGTGATGCTGGGCTGCCATTTCATGAAGGACCATCCCCAGGGTTCTGTGCCGTTTCGCGAAGTGTACATCCACGCGCTGGTGCGCGACGCCGAGCGCCAGAAAATGTCGAAGACCAAGGGCAACGTCCTCGATCCCATCGCGGTCATCGAAAAATACGGCACCGACGCGGTGCGTTTCACCCTGGCGGCGATGGCCTCTCCGGGCACCGACATTGCGTTCTCCGAATCACGCACCGGGGGCTACCGCGCCTTCGCCAATAAGATCTGGAACGCCGCCCGCTTCATCTTCATGAACGTCGATCGTGCCCAGCAGGAGGGCGTGTGGTCGCTGGCGGATTTCGCCGGCGCCACGCGTAACGGGATTGCGGATTACCAAATTCCCGCCACCGCGCCGCTGGAAGACCGCTGGATCGTTTCGCGGTTTCATCGCGCGTCTGAGAAAGTGAACGAAGCTTTCGCCGAATACCGCTTTCATGAAGCCGCCCAGATCATCTATGCATTTTTCTGGAATGAATTCTGCGACTGGTACATCGAGATCGTGAAATTGCGCCTGGGAGGCCCGGATGGGACGCCGGACAAGCAGGCCGCGGCAGGCGCCTATGCCTGCCTTCTGCATGTATTTGAAGGCGCGCTCCGGCTGCTGTCGCCGCTGATGCCGTTCATCACCGAAGAGATATGGCATGCCATTTACGATGGGCAGCCGCCGCTGAAGTCGGTGGCGCTGGCGGCGTATCCCCGGGCGAATTCCCAACAGTTCGACGCAGCCGCTGAAGAAGAGATGCGCGGCTTGCAGGAGCTCATCGAAAATATCCGCAACCTGCGCGCCGAAGCCGGCGTCGAGCCGCGGGAGCAGGTGCCCGCCGAAATCTTTGCCGCCGCGGGCCACGGCTTCCAGCAAGCGGTGGAAAGAAATCAACTGCTGGTGCGCAAGCTGGCCTCGGTGAGCGTCATCAATTTTCTCCAAGGCACGCTCTCGGGCACGGAATCCAGCCGGTCCACCTCGCAATTCGATGTGCGCATCATCTTCGAACGCAAGGTTGACCTGGCGGCGGAGCGCGACCGCCTCACCCGGGAACTCATGAAAATGGAGGTCGAGATCAACAACGGCCGCCGCCAGCTCGCCAATGAGCAGTTCCTGGCCAAAGCCCCGGCGGCAGTGGTGGAAGGCCTTCGCAACCGGGCCGCCGAACTGGAACTATTGATGGAAAAAGCGAGGCAGGGGTTGCAGCGGCTTGGCGAGTGATGGCGGCGGGTCATCCGCATCCGCAATACGAACGTATTAGAAAGGGCGGCGGGAATTTTCGATCGAGATATTTATCCCACCGCCCGCGCGAAACTCAGGGTAAGATAAAAAATCCCTCAGCCTCATCAGGATAAGACCTTGGACTGGCACAGCCGGCGCATCCGCGCCATACTCGACAACGCCTTGCAGGAAGACAAGGCCACCAAAGACGCGACCACGCAGGCGTGTATCGATCCGCGCCAGCGCGCTTCCGGCACCATACTGGTATGGTCTGATTGCGTGCTCTCGGGCCTGGGCGTCATCCCGCGCATCTTTGAGGTCTTCAGTGAGATGGATGGCGCGGTGATCGGGCATCCCGAGGTCATCAGCCACCCCGAGATTTTTGACGGAGTGCGCGTGCACCGCGGGCAGAGCATTGCCGTGATCCGCCACAACGCCCGCGCCTTGCTGGCCTGCGAGCGCGTGATCTTGAATATTCTGCAGCGTCTGACCGGCATCGCCACCCTGACGCGAAAATTTGTGGACGCCTGCGCCGGCACCAAAGTCCACATTCTCGACACCCGCAAGACCATGCCCGGCATGCGCATCCTCGATAAGTACGGAGTGCGCTGTGGCGGCGGCTTCAACCACCGCCTCGACCTTTCCGACGGAGTGCTGATCAAGAACAATCACATCGCCCTGGGTGGCGGAGTGGCCCGCGTCCTCGAAAATGCGATCCAGAACCGCCAGGGCCAGCAGCCCATAGAGATCGAAGTCCGCAATCTGGAAGAACTGGAAATCGCACTGCAACATGGCGCCGAAGCCATATTGCTCGACAACATGACGCCCGACGATGTGCGCAAGGCAGTGGAACGGGTTGCCACCCACAGCCGCAGGGTCCCCCTGGAATGTTCCGGCGGCATCAACCTGGAGAACGTACGGTCCTACGCAGACACCGGCGTGGACTACATCTCATCAGGCGCGCTGACCCACTCGGCCGCCGCGCTGGACATGAGCCTGCGCATCTTTCCCATCTGAATATCTACTTCCCAGGCTCGCCTTGAACCTGCAAAGACTTCCGCAACTCCTCAGGCGTTCCCTTGAGCAGATCGCGAAGCACCGCCACTTCCGCCAGGATGCCCGTGCGCATAGCCGGTTCCACATCAGGGGCAAACAAGGGAGAGTGGTTCGATGGCAGCGTGGTTCCCGCAGCTTTGGCCTGGGCAAATTTCGCCGGGTCTGCTCCCCCAAGGCTCATGTAAAAACCCGGAATCCCCTGGGCCACGAAGTAGGAAAAGTCTTCCGAGAACGTGTGCGGCTCATCCTTGAGCACGTTGCTTTTTCCCAGCGCCTCCTCCAGCCGCGCCCTGAGCCGCTGCGCCAGATTCAGGTCGTTATAGACGGCATCGGTTTGTTCGTAAACTTCCACCAGGGGCATGCGTACCGCGCCCGCGGCCTCGGCTTCCCCCCTGGTAATGCGCGCGATCGCTGCAAGCACCTGCTTGCGGACATCAGGCTTGAAAGTGCGTACCGTGAGGCCGAGCACCGCCTGATCCGGAATAATGTTGTTCTTGGTGCCCGCCTGCATCGTGCCCACAGTGACCACCGCCACCTCTCCCGGCTTGATTTCGCGGGAGGCGATGGTCTGGAACGCCACGATGGTGCGCGCCGCAATCACGATGGGATCGATGGCGGTGTTGGGCGCCGAGCCGTGGCCGCCTTTGCCGTAAATCGTGATGCGCAGCGAATCGGCGTTGGTTGACATGATGCCGGGAGCGATTCCCACCTTGCCCGCGGGAAGCAAATTCACCACATGCAGGGCGACGACCGCGTCGGGCCGCGGAAATCGCTTGAATAATCCATCTTTGATCATGGCGTCGGCACCGGTAATGGTCTCTTCAGCGGGCTGGCCGATCAGAATCAGGGTGCCGCGCCACGTGTCTTTACTGTTGGCCATGATGGTGGCCGTGCCCAGCACCGAAGCCATGTGCAGGTCGTGCCCGCACGCGTGCATTACCGGCACGTCGCGCCCGGTATCGTCTTTGGCGTAAATTTTGCTGGCGTAGGGCAGTCCGGTCTTTTCTTCCACGGGCAGCGCATCCAGCTCGGTACGCAGCATCACCGTGGGTCCAGGGCCGTTTTTCAAGACGGCGACAATGCCCGTGCCGCCGACATGTTCGGTCACGTCATAGCCAAGGACGCGCAATTGCCCGGCCAGTTTGGCCGCCGTTTGAGTCTCATGCGACGAGAGCTCGGGGTTCTCATGCAGATCGAGGTACAAGGCATGCGCCGCGGAGTAAACTCCATCGACATCCTTGGAACTTTTAGACGTTTGCGCCAAGGCGGACGCGCTCAGTACGGCGACCAGGAGACATTTTGTCAGGGTCATGGTGCGCCGATGATAACTTAAGACTGGTCGCCCCACAATGAAGCGAAACGAGGGTTGAAGAGGTGCTAATTTCTCAGGCGAGTGGGATCCGTTCAATGATTCACCCAGGTCTTATAGCTCGACTAGGCGCGAAATCCCA
>JBBSHD010000034.1:0-12282 GCA_038253455.1 Terriglobales bacterium
ATAGCGAGAAAAAGGTCAAACCCATGGAAAATTTATCGAGTGCATGGTGGTGTAAAACCATCGCAAGGGATAGATATTGGAAACTATAGGGTTCTTCCTCACCCCGATAAAGCCGGGGATCGTCAGAATGACAACTAAAACTTGAGATTTCTAACGGGGCGAGATTTATTCCGCGTTGCAATACAAAACAATTTTCGGATGCACGATTTATCCAGAGCATAAGAGCCCGGCCCCTAAACCGCCAGCAACCGCCGCACGGTTCGCTCTTTCCCCAAGCTTAGCATCACCGCAAACAGACTGGGCGCGACCGCCTGGCCGGTCAGAGCGACACGCGCGCCATTGATCAACGCCCCCGCCTTGATGTCATTCTCGGCTGCCAGTTGCCGCAGCGCGGCCTCGGCGCCGGTCTCATCGAATTGAGCGAACCCGGCATACCGCTGGCCCAGCTCCCGCAACAGGCCGCGAACTTTCTCATCGGCCAGAAATTTCTCCCGCGCCCTCGGGTCAATGGCGAAGTCTTCGATAAAAAATGCGGCAAATGAAACTGCGAAATCGTTCAGGTTGCGCGCCCGGGCTTTGAGCAGGTCGATGGTCGCGCACAGCGCATCCCGGTCGCTGGTATCACGCCGTATCCCCGCTGCGGCCCATTCTCGCTCAATCAGCGGCAGCAGGTCGGCTGCCGGCATGGCGCGAATGTATTCGGAGTTGAACCAGTCCAGCTTGGCGCGATCAAACACCGCGTTGGAACGTGAAATATCCTCCAGGCTGAACCTCGCGATCATCTCTCGGTCCCCGAATATTTCCGCTGCCTTCTCGCCCGGGGATGCCTTGGGCGTCCAGCCCAGCAATGCCAGGAAATTACGGAAGGCCTGGGGAACGATCCCTTCATCGCGATACGCCATCACGCTGGTGGCGCCGTGGCGCTTGCTGAGCCGCGACTTATCAGTCCCCAGGATCAGCGGCACGTGCGCGAACACCGGCATGGGCGCCGCCAGCGCCCGGTAGATCATCACCTGCTTGGGCGTATTGGAAAGGTGGTCTGCCCCGCGTATGACATGGGTGATCGACATATCGATGTCATCACAGACGACACTCAGATGGTAGGTGGGCTGCCCGTCGGAGCGCAGCAGCACGAAGTCTTCAATTTCCATGTTGGCAAATTCCACGTGCCCGAACACCGCATCCTCGACGCTGGTGGTCCCATCCTGCGGGGCGGCAAAACGCATCGCGCAACTTTCTCCGGCGTCTTTTCGCCGCAGCGCTTCCCCGGGGACAATGCTGCGGCACGTCCCCTCGTATTTGTACTGGCGGCCTTCAGCGCGGGCCAGCTCCCGTCGGGCTTCGAGTTCGTCTTTGGTGCAAAAACAATAGTAGGCGTGGCCCGCGCGCAGCAGTTTGTCACTCACCGAGCGATACAGATCCAATCGCTGGTTTTGAAAGAACGGCCCCTCATCCCAATCGATGCCCAGCCAGCTCAGGCCGGTGAGGATGCCTTCCACCATCTCATGGGTAGAACGCGCGACGTCGGTGTCCTCGATACGCAAGACCAGTGACCCGCCAAAGCGCCGGGCAAACAACCAGTTGAACAGCGCGGTGCGGGCCCCGCCGACATGCAGATAGCCGGTGGGAGAGGGAGCGAAACGGACCTTGATTTTGCTGGGATCGGGTGCGGACACGGAAGTCTATTCTATCTCCAGGCGCCTCCAGGGACGCGGCCCGGTACGTGCTCGGTGCCGGTCCCACTTGATCCTGTCCCATGGCGGAGGGAAACGCGCAGTTGTCATCCCGGGAACCCTGATGGATTATCTACTAAGATAACCATCTTTAGTAATCACGCCCGCATCTCTAAAGGGCATACACTGATGAGTGTGGCGGACCGGGGGAGACCTCGGGTCGTAGAGATGGCCGCGCTTTTCTTTCTTCGTCGTTTTCTTGTGGCAGGCAATCATGGATATCAACCAACTGGTCCAGATCCTGGTGGTTCCCGGAACCACGGCCCTGCTGCTTACTTTTCTGTTCGCATATCTCTACCGGCAGACTGCCGCTTCCTTTTTCAAAGCCTGGGCATATGGATGGGTCGCGTATCTCGGCTACTTCCTCATGCTCGCCTATGAGTGGAGATTCAAGGGGACCAGCCCGTTTTCATTGGGGGCCGACCTTTTTTTCCTACTCACCGGCTTGTGTATCCTGGCTTCGACCCGGCTAGTCAATGATCGGCTGCGCTGGCACTGGTCCTACGCCATGGTCGCCGGCGTGGGCATTGCGTGGACCGCCATTACCGCCCTGCAGGAAGCCCATAATGGCCCGGGACTGATTCACATCGGCGCCGTGGTTGTGCCGGTACGCGTGGAAATCGGCTTCAGCGCTCTATTTATTTATTGCGCCTACGCCTTCGTCAGGATTGCGAAGGAACGCGAATCCCAGGGTTACCGTATTCTGGCTTTGTCCCTGCTCATCTGGGCGTTTCTCGTCGCCTCCCGCGAAGTGCCTCTGTTGATGGTGGGACCGTGGGCTTTTTTTGGATTTTTCCTGGGACCGCTGCCGCAACTTTTGCAGGCGGTTTCCATGGTCATGATCGTTTACGAAACCCAGCGCCGCGACATCGATGAGAATCTTGAAACATTTTCCAACCTGGAAGCCGATTTTCGCCGCGTCCTCGATCCCATTGAGCTCGTTCCCGCGCTGGAAAAGATCCTGAAACGCCTGACCTCGGTGTTGTACACCAAGCGCGCCGCGATCTATATCTTCCAGCCCAGCATTCTGCCCAGCGTGCAGCGCCGCTTCAATCCCGGTTTTCTCAGCAAGCTGGCATCCGCCGAAGCCAGCGCCGCGCTAACCGCGTTGCTCGATTCGGCACGCGGGAATGCCGGCCTGCTCTCCGTGGAATTCCTCAGCGACTTTTCACCTGAGGACAGCGACGAGACGCCATCGATCCAGACTGCCGCGCGCCGGCGTATTCGCCAGTTGCTGGCCGCCGAAGGGGCAAGCAACGCCACCTTGCTGCCTCTGGAGACCCGGGAACGGATCGTCGGCTGCATGCTGCTGCCTCACTCCGGCCGGCGCCGCTTCTCCGCCTCGCAAACCCGGCTGCTTATGGGCGTCTCGTTGCAACTGGCAACCGTGCTGGAAAAATACGTGTTGCAGCATGAATCTCAGAGGCGCACCCGGGAATACGAATTGCTCACCCAGATCGGCCAGGTGATCAGCTCGCACCTCGATCAGAACGAGGTGCTGCATGCCATCCGCCGGGAGCTGGGACGTTTGTTTGATACCGCCAATTTCTACGTGGCGTTTCTCGAAGACGAGCTGCAGTTCGAGCTCGAGGTGGAAGATGGAGTGGTGTTGCCGCGGCGCAGCCGCGCCCCCGCGGGCGGCATCACCGAATACGTCATTCGCACCGCCCGGCCGCTACTGATCACTCATGATATTGAGGCCGCGCGCGCCGAATTGGGCGTGGTCTCCACCGGGCGCAGCGCCCGCTGTTATTGCGGGGTTCCCATCTTCACCAACGGGCTGGCCACCGGGGTCATGGCGGTGATGAGCTTCGATCGCGAGTTTGTGTATGGCGAGCGCGATCTGAATATTCTGCGCACCGTAGCCGGGCAGCTCGCGGTCTCCCGCGAAAACGCGCGGCTCTTCCAGCAGGAGCAGCGCCGCTCTCGCTACCTGGCGTTTTTGAATAACGTTTCCAAGAGCGCTATTTCCAGCCAGAACGCCGAAGAGATGCTGGCCGAGATCGTGCGCGAGATCCAGAAAAACTTTAACTTCGATCACATCGGCATCGGCATTCTCGATTACGCCACCAAGGCCATCGAGATCAAGGCTGAGGCCGGGGCCACATCGAACACCCTGGGACGCCGCATTCCGCTGGGCGTGGGCATCCTGGGCCGGGTGGCCCGCACCGGCGAAACCGCCCTGGTGCAAAACACGGGCGAGGCCAACCTGCTGGGCATTCTGCCGGAATCGCTTTCGGTTTTATGTATTCCCATCTCTTATAGCGAAACCATGCTGGGCGTGCTTAACATCGAGAGCAAGCGCGATAACGCATTCGCCCAGGAAGAGGTCCTGATCCTGCGCACCCTGGCCGACGTGCTGGCCACCGCCCTGCATAACGTTTTCGTCTTTCAGAAAATGCAGCAGCAATACATTACCGACGGTCTCACCGGCATCAAGACCCGCCGCTATTTTCTCGAGGCGCTGCAATCGGAATGGAAGCGCGCTTCGCGCTCCGGACGCCCGTTTTCCGTGGTCATGGTCGATCTTGATAAGTTCAAAGAAGTAAACGACGGCATGGGACACCTCGAAGGCGACCTGGTGCTGGCCCGCATCGGCCGCTTGCTGGAGCAGAAATCGCGTTCCTCCAACGTGGTGGCGCGTTACGGCGGCGACGAGTTCATCATCCTCATGCCGGAAACTTCGGCGGAGCAGGCCCGCATCCTATCCGAGCGCATTCGCTTGTGGATCGCTACCGACCCGTTCCTCAACGAGCGCCACATCACCGGCAGCTTTGGCGTGGCCGCCTTTCCCCAGCATGGCGCCTCCGCCGAAGACCTCATCCGCATCGCCGATACCGGCATGTACAGCTCCAAGAAGGCGGGCGGCAACATGGTCAGCGTGGCCGAGGAGGTCAACGATGACCGCGTCAATATTCCCCAGCGCAGCCTGCTCAAATCCTATATCGAAGGCTTTCTGTGCCGCGACGAAGACGGCCCGGGCAACGCCGACGACCTGGTTGATACTTTGCGCAAGATGGCCTCGGCGGTCAAGGGAGAGAACGACGCCCAGGCCCTGATGGAGGCGGTACGCATGATGAACCGCGCCGCCGAGGCGCGGGAAATTCATTCCGCGGGACACGGAAAGATGGTCGCCACCTACGCCCAGGGCGTGGCGCGCGAGCTTGGCTTTACCGGCGAGGAGCTGGAAGACCTGGTCTACGCGGCGCAAGTGCACGACGTCGGCAAGATCGTGTTGTCGGAAACTCTGCTCAACAAGGCGGGCCCGCTTACCCCTGATGAATACCAGATGATGAAGGACCATCCTTCGGTCGGCGGAGACATTCTAGCGGTCATTCCCAACAGCGAACGGATCCAATCCTGGGTGCGCCACCACCAGGAACGTTTTGACGGGACCGGCTACCCCTCGGGGCTCAAGGGAGAACAAATCCCGCTGGGCGCCCGCATCATCGCCGTGGCCGAAGCCTATGCCGACATGACCGCCGATCGTCCTTACTCCTACGTGAAGAACCCCGCCGAGGCCATGGCGGAGATGGAAAGCTTGAGCGGAACCCAGTTCGACGGCATGCTGGTGCGCCTGCTCACCCACCAGTTGCGCGGCGAAAAAATCACGCGTCCTTCCAACGGTTAGGGTTTTTCTCCTTACCGCTTCCCCCAACGGGATGTCATTCTGACGCCCCCCGGCTTTATCGGGGTGAGGAAGAATCCCTACCCTCTGCAAACTCTCAGCTAGCCCGATGGTTCATCTCCGCCGAATACTGACCACTGCACGAAGACGGTCGAGCGCGGAGCCTGATCCGTACCGAAGGACCCAAAACACCCCAGGGAAATATTTGTCGAACAGGGGGTCCTTCCTTCACCCCGATACAGCCGGGGGTCGTCAGGATGACACCGGGGAGGGGGGCTTGAACTCCCAGCGGTCATACGTAACTTTAATTAACCCAGGGCCCGCGTGAATCGCCGTTGGGTGGCGGAGGCTCTTCCGGGTCAGATTCCTTGGTTGCCTTGCGCATGTAAACTTCAAATTTCTTCGCCGCCTGCTGCCGCTTCCAGCGATGGTACCGGTTGCGGATGCCGAATACGCTCTCCGAGGCCAGGTATCCGGCGCCGCGCCGCGGCATGAACTTGATATAGAGGAAGCCCACCAGAGCGCCGCCCAGGTGAGCGACGTTAGCGATTCCACCTTGCTCTGACAACGCTCCGTACAAGGCCAGGGCCACCCAGATCATGGCAAAAAATTTGGCCTTGATGGGGAAGATTCCATACACATAGACCCGGGTCTCGGCGTACAGGATTCCGAACGCCACCAGCAGCCCGTAAATTCCGCCGGATGCGCCCGCGGTGAGCGTGTTGGGCGACATCCCCAGGATCCCGGCGAACGACAGGACGATGGTCGCGACCGCCGCACCCAGAACGCAGGAAAAATAAAACTGCAGAAATCGCGAGGGGCCCCAATCATTTTCCAGGGTGGAGCCAAACATCCACAGCGACAGCATGTTGAACAAAAGGTGCAGGATGCCAATGTGAATAAAGCTGTACGTCACCAGTTGCCACACGTGGCCGGCCATGACGTCGGCAGGACGCAGCCCCAGCCCGTCGCGTAGCGCTCCTCCCAGTCCCGGCAGAAGAATATTGCCAACCCACAGGCCAATGAAAATGCCGATGTTGACGATCACCAGCTTCTTGACCACGCCGGTGAGCGGGGGTAACCCGGATTGCATTAAGTTAGGCATTCTGCTCGAGCCTGCAGCAAATTAAGGCAATGGCGTGGGAAATACGGCCACGCTCTTATGTCCTTTGGCGTCCACCGAACGCACCCCGAACACCACATTGTCTTTGGATTGTTCGACCGTAGTGGTGAGCGCGTTGCCGGCGACTTTTACATACTGCCACAACGGAGCGGATGTGGCGCGGATGACGACCTCATATCCTGTAACCAATCCGCCGGTGGGCGCTTCCCAGGTGAGGGTTGAGTTGTTTTCCAGCTGTTTGGTTCCGAGGTGCACGTTGCGCGGTGGCGCCGGCGCCGAAGCCAGGGTGGCGAGGGTGGCCAGGTTAAGGCGGGCCACGTTGGCGACATATTCAAAGTCCACGAATTTCCCCAGGTCTCCGTATTCGACGCCATTTTCGGTGCGCACGTTCTGGTGCTGGTGGTTATAGTCTTCACGGAACTCGGTGAACCGCACGGCGGCAAATCCCTGTTCGTTGAATGATGTATGGTCGCCGCCGCGCAGGTAACGATCGGGGCGGAATACCAGGATAGGCGCAAAGTTGTTGGAAAAATAATCGGAGCTCACTTCGGCGATGGCGCGCGCCAGCTCGCGCGAGGGGGAATCGCTTTCCGCGCCCAGGGCGCGAATCCGGCGGAGCTCTTTTTCGCTGGCCACTGACGGCAGGCCCTCGGAAAACAGCCGCACCACGTTCTTGCGCTGCAGGGTATCGCCGGGCGTGGTGTTGCCGCCCACGATGTCGTTGTTCAGCACCGCTTCGATATCCATACCCTGGGTTTTCGCCCACTGGGCAAAATGCTTGCTGCCGTAGAGTCCCTGCTCTTCGCCGGCCACCGTCAAAAAGATGATTGTGGCCGGGAACTTATGCTGGCTCAACACTCGCGCACACTCCAGGCTGACGGCAGTGCCGCTGGCGTCGTCGTTGGCCCCCGGGGCGGGATCGCTGGTATTGAAATTGTCGCTGTTGCGCGAATCGTAGTGCCCGGTCACCAGGTAAATGCGGCTGGCGTTTGCCGGGTCAGTGCCGGGTAACACCGCATAAACATTGGCGATCGTGGTGGGCTTGGTGACGCGTTCGCCCGGGGCCTGCACGTAATCCTGCACCTTGACCTGCAGGCAGCCATTGCATGCCCGGGAATAGCTTTCAAATTGCTGCCGAATCCACTCTCGCGCGGCGCCAATGCCGTGTCCGGTGGCCACCGCGGCCGCATCCGATGCCGAGAGCGTGCTGCGATTCCCAAAACTCACCAGGTGATCATCGATGGCGCGAATGCGTGCCGCGGAAACCTGCGCGATGGCCGCCACAATTTCCGGATCCAGCGGCGCCGCGCTGGCCGCCATGGAAGGCTTGGCGGAGGCTGCGGGGAGGGCGGGCTTCGCTTCCGCGGGCACATTCGCCTGGGAGCGTGCAACCGGCGAGGCGGCAATTCCCATCAGACAGGCCAATACAAAAATGCGGTAGCGGGATTTCATCGGAAAATCTCCAGGGAAGCGGTTCATGCGAGACCGTCGCCATCACGGGATGCAGAGAGAATTTTACACGGCAATTTGACGGGCTAGGGCACATCCGTTCAAAATGAATTCACGAAAAGGGCCATTCGACAAAAAATATATTGGCAGAACTGAAGGAGAAAAGATAATGACGTTATGTCCTGAATGTGAGAACAACCTCGACCTCGATCCCGAAGAACTGGACGAGGGCGACGTTGTCTCCTGCGATGAGTGCGGCTCGGAATTTGAAGTCGTCACCACCAGCCCCCTGGAGCTGAACCGCGTGGTTGACAAAGAAGACGTTGAGCTTGAGGACGAAGATGCCGAAGGTTGATTTCCGCCGGCCGTGGTGTGCCCTGGCCGCCATGGTCATCCTGGCGGGAGCATTTCTTGCGGCCCCACCCGGCAGGGCGCGCGCCTCGGGAAAAAGTGATGCCGCCAAACCTTATGCGCTGATTATCGGCACGGTTTACGATCCCGATAACCATCCCGTCTACGGCGTGAAGATCAAGATCCAGAACAATCAGAAAAAGAAGTCCCACTGGGAAGCCTATTCCAATCACCAGGGCGAGTTTGCCGTGCGCGTCCCCGCAGGCGCCGCCGACTACATTGTCGCCGCCCAGCCCCAGGGAAAATCAGCCGCCGACCCCGTCCAGATTACCGTCCACATCGACAACGACGAACGCAAGGACATAAGCTTGCATCTAACCCCTTCCGGCCGCATCTAATAAAGTGAAAGCAGTCGCCGCGCATGCTACTTTCGCGGCGTTTGAGGGTTTATATCCTCTGAGGAAATTGTGAAAAATAAAGCCAAATTCGTAACCGCCGGTTTAAGCCTAGCGGCAGCGCTTGCCCTGATTGCCATTCCAGCCTCTGCCGGCAGTAAAAATGATACCGCCATTGATCCCATGGCCGCCAAAGAGAAGGACCAGTCCCGCATCATGATCGGCCAGGTCACTGACAACGCCGAGGCCCCGATTTCAGGCGCGGTCGTCTATCTGAAAAACACCAAGACGCTGGCGGTGAAAACCTACATCACTGACGACAAGGGAGAATATCGCTTTCATGCTCTCTCTCCCAACGCCGATTACGAGGTGTACGCCGAGTACCAGTCGGTGCGCAGCAAGACCAAAAGCTTGAGCTCGTTCGACAGCCGCGCCGAGGTCACCATCAACCTGCATATCGAGAAGAAGTAAACCGGCCCGGAACTTCTTGGCTAGACATAAAAAAATAGCCCGGTCATTTGACCGGGCTATTTTGTTGATGTCCGCGTGCGGCAGCTAGTTCTGGTCGTTGCCGGCGCGTTTCCAGTTCATGATTTCACCCAGGGTCGAGGTGGAGCTCGATATCGGCTGCTTGTAGTTTTCCACGTCAGCCCGCGTGGCCGTCTCGCCTACTCCGCGCAGGCTCAAACCCACCTTCTTTTCTTCCGGAGTCATCTTGATGATCTTGAAGGTGTGTTCCTGTCCGGCTTCGAGCTTGGCCGGCGCGCCGTGTTCATCCACTGCCTCGGAGTTGTGGCAGAGGCCTTCGATGCCTTCGGCGATCTGCACAAAAGCTCCGAACGCCGCCAGCCGCATGACCTTGCCCTGCACCGCGTCGCCCAGGTGGTGGGTCTCGAAGAATGACTGCCAGACATCGGGATTCAATTGCTTCACTCCCAATGACAGGCGGCGATGCTCCGGCTCAATGGCGAGTACGACCGCCTTGACCTTGTCGCCCTTTTTCAGGACTTCTGAAGGATGCTTGATCCGCTTGGTCCAGCTTAGGTTGCTGACGTGGACGAGGCCATCGATGCCGTCTTCAATTTCGATGAAGGCGCCAAAGTCGGTGAGGTTGCGTACCTTGCCCTCGACCACCGCACCCACGGGAAATTTCTCGTGCAGCATCTCCCACGGGTTGCTCTCGAGCTGTTTCAATCCCAGCGAGATACGCCGCTCGGTAGGATTCACGTTCAGCACCACTGCTTCCAGTTCATCCTGCGGCTTTAACATCTTCGAAGGATGCTTCAGGCGCTTGGACCAGCTCATTTCGCTGACGTGCACCAGGCCTTCGATGCCCTGTTCCAGCTCGATGAAGGCGCCGTAGTCGGTAACGCTCAAGACCCGGCCCTTGACCCGCGCTCCGATGGGATAACGCTCGGCGGCATCCGTCCAGGGGTCGGGCGAAAGCTGCTTGAATCCCAGCGAGACCCGCTGTTTTTCCTTGTCAAACTTCAACACCTTCACATGGATCTCGTCGCCCACGCCCACCAGGTCGCGGGGATGAGTCAGCCGGCCCCATGACATGTCGGTGATGTGCAGCAGGCCGTCAATGCCGCCGAGATCGACGAATGCGCCGTAGTCGGTGAGGTTCTTGACGATGCCGGTAAGCACCGCGCCTTCTTCCAGGTGTTCGAGGGTAGTGGTGCGCTTGCTGGCCTGGTCTTCTTCCAGCAGTTCCTTGCGCGATACCACGATGTTGCCGCGCTTCTTGTTGAGCTTGATCACCCGGACTTCAACTTCTTCGCCGCGCAACGATTCCAGGTTGCGCACGGGCTTGAGATCAACCTGCGACCCGGGCATAAACGCCTTCACGCCGATATCGACCGAGACGCCGCCCTTGACCCGTTCTTCGATGCGGCCTTTGATGGGGGTCTTGGAGTTGTAGGCCTTCTCGATGTTGTCCCAGACCCGCAGCCGCTTGGCGCGCTCGTGGGAGAGCAGCACATAGCCTTCGGTGTTCTCCACCCGGTCAACCATCACCTCGATTTCATCGCCGGGCTTGACGGTGACGTTGCCGTCCTTGTCCTGCACCTGGGCGATGGGCACCATGCCTTCGCTCTTGTAACCGGCATCGACCACCACGTGAGTGGCGGTGATTTTTACCACCGTCCCTTTGAGGACGTTGTCTTCGCTGGGGGCCGGCTCGGTTTCGAGGGTGAAGGTTTCGAGGACGGAGGCGAAGTCTTCCCCCGCGTCTTTATCTTTGTCCTTATCTTTATCTTTTTCGGGGTGCCGGTCTTTATTGCGATCGTGCCGGGAAGACGAGGATCCGCGGCGGGAACGATCTCCCGCGCTTGCGGTGGCCGCGGATTGCACCGCAGCGCCGGGCTTGTCTTCGGCCGCGTCAGGCGGCACCGCCGCGTCGGTTTGCGCAGCCTGGTCCGAATGAGCTGACGGCTCGGAATGGGCAGCCGTTTCCGCCGCCGAGGCCACCGGATGCTCTTCACTCGAAGATGTCGTGTCCGGGGAAGGCGAAGAGGCGGCCACTGTGGGTTGGTTGGCGGCTTCGGCTGAAGGTTGAGGAGGGGTGCTGGTTTCTGGGGTTTTGACTTCTTCTTCGTGATTAAGGGTTGTCATGATTTTTTGTTAGTTCGTGCGCTTGAGTGGCTCTTCGCATCGTGTACGCGGGGAACATCTCAGGCGGCGGGAATAGCTGATCTTTGCGTCTCTGCAAGGTGCTTGGAATATCCCTGAATGAAGCGCGGAGCAGTCTGCGATTCTTCTCTGCGGTGAGCTTTTAAAGGAACGCAGCGCCGTTAAATCAGGGCGCATCGGGCGCATCTGAGGACTAATCGACTATAGCAATCGCCGCTAAAGCATGTCAAACCTCGATCTGGCGCCCCGCCCCTGAAAAGGCAGTCCCCGGCGCGCTGGGGCAGCGTGCCCGCGCCCCATTCCCGCGTCCCCAGCGGCCTATGGAAAACCTGCCTACTGGAAGCCGCATAAATAAAGGCGAAATCGTTTCTTTTCCGATGAACTCTGGTATAAGATAGCCGCGGGAGAATAGCTCTCGAATAAAATTCAGGAGGTAACACGCATGGCATCAGGAATGACCAAAACTCAACTGGTACGCCACATGGCCGAAACCATTGGAGTCAACAATAAAACCGCTGCTGCGTTTCTCGACACCCTCGCCGAGACAGCATTGAAAGAGACCCGCAAGAACGGCCTCTTCGTAATCCCCGGGCTGGGACGCCTGGTCAAGGCCCATCGCAAAGCGCGCATCGGCCGCAACCCGCAGACTGGCGCGGAAATCAAGATTCCCGCCAAGACTGTTGTGAAGTTCCGCGTGGCCAAAGCCGCCAAAGATTCCATTCACAGCGCCAAGAAATAACGCTCATCTCCCTGAATCCACGCTTCCCCCGGGGGCGTAGTCGGGAAACAGATTGCACCTTACCCCAGGCCGGCGCCAAGCCGCCCTGGGGTTTTTCTTTGGGGGTTTACATTGCGATAGGCACATTGATGACCTCTTGTTTTTCATCTGCACGTGGAAAGAAAAGTATGACCGTGGAACCCCCCCGCCCCCGATTGTCATTCTGACGACCCCCGGCTTTATCGGGGTGA
>JBBSHD010000035.1:0-12280 GCA_038253455.1 Terriglobales bacterium
AGATGGTTGGTGGGCTCGTCGAGCAGCAGCAGGTTGGGGGTTTGCAGCAGCAGTTTGGCCAGGGCGATGCGCATTTGCCATCCCCCGGAAAATTCCTCGGTGCGGCGTCCCCAGTCTTCGGTGTGAAAACCCAGGCCGCCCAGCACCGCGCCCACCTTGGATTCGATGGCGTATCCGTCATGGGACTGAAATTCATGCTCGACCACGTTGAAGCGCTCGGCCACGCGTATGAATTCAGGGTCGCCGGGAGCGATCTCAGCCATGCTGTGAGTCAGGGCCTGCAGCTCGACTTCCATGGCGCGCACATGGTCGAACACCGCCATGCATTCGGCGAACACGGTGCGGCCGGAGAGGGTAAGCCCGTCCTGGGGCAGATAGCCGGTGGTTGTGCCCTTGCCGGTGCTGATGGTCCCGTAGTCGAGGGTTTCCATGCCGCCCAGCACTTTGAGCAGCGTTGATTTTCCTGTGCCGTTTCCGCCGACCAGGCCCATGCGGTCGCGCGGCGTGATCATCAGGTCCAGGCCGTCAAACAGCAGCTTGTGCCCAAATCGTTTTCCGGCGCCCGAGAGATGAATCATGGAATCGAAATCCTTACCCTTCAGCCTAATTGAGAAATTCGGGCAAGGCGAGTAGTTCAGACCTTGTGCCCCAATTCGAAAATCATTAGATATTGAGATCCGCGGTTGTGTTTGACCTGAACAGCATTCACTCAAGAAGCGCCAGGCAGACATATTGCACGGCGGCGCGCCTTGCATCGGTCTTATCATTCCGCATAACCGCAGGGCAAAGTGGCAGTCTAATGACTCGAATGCATGAGGATGATCAGGCGGCGGTGGCGCAAGTGCTCGCCGGCGACAAGAACGCCTACGGCGGGTTGGTGGAGCGCCATAGCAAGGTGGTATTTCGCCTGGCATTTCGCATGACCGGCAACGAACAGGATGCGGAGGAAGTGGTGCAGGAAACGTTTCTTCGAGGGTATCGCCACCTTCATAAGTTCGAATCGCGCGCCAACTTTGGGACGTGGATCTACCGCATCGCGGTGAACTGCGCACTGGACCTGGTGGGAAAAAGAAAGAACGTGTACAGCTACCAGATCGCTGACGAGCCCGATGTAGAGAGCAACGAGGTGCAGGTCGCAAGTTCCAGTCCCGGGCCCGAGCGCCTCGCCTTCAGCGGGCAAATGGCGGGACGCATTGAACAGGCCATGAGTGGCTTAAGCGCCAATGAGCGCGCGGCTTTCATCATGCGGCACATGGAAGGGCAATCGATGGAGGCCATCGGAAAGGCGCTCGGCCTGCGCCCCGATTCAGCCAAGCAAAGTGTTTTTCGAGCAGTACATAAATTGCGACGGGCGCTTGAGCCCGCATTGAGGACACGTTGACTCCAGTGAATAGTCATCTTTCGGAAGAACAAATGGTGATGATGCATTACGGCGATGAGCCGGAATTCGCCGCCCACATCGCGCACATGGCGGAATGCGAAGAATGCCGCAACGAATACCGTCGCATTCAGGAATTAATGAACAGTTTTCCGGTCCCGGCCGTGCCGGAGCGCGGGGATGACTATGGCGCGCAGGTCTGGCAGCGTCTCCGCATACTACTCCCCGAGCAGCGCAAGCCGTGGTGGAGAACCATGATGGCGCCTGGGCAATCCCCCTGGGCGCTGGCCGGCTGGGCGGGCGCTATGGCGGTGCTGCTGGTGGCCGCATTTCTGGCGGGCAGATGGGGCCGTCCGGCTGCGGCCCCGCCGGTGGCGGTGCAAGCGTCGCCGGATGCGCGGCAGGCCAGGGAACGCGTGGTCATGGCTGCGGTCGGCGAGCACCTTGAGCAATCGCAGATGATGCTGGTCGAGCTCATGAACAGCGAGGTTCAGGGCAGGGTAAACATCGCGAGCGAGCAGGAGCGGGCCCGCGAACTTCTGAACGCCAACAGGCTCTATCGGCAAAGCGCACAAGGGGTACGCGATCCGGGCGTGAGCAAAGTCCTCAATGACCTCGAACGGGTGTTGCTTGAGATTGCCAATGGACCCACCGAGCTGAATGGCAAAGACGTCGATGAATTCAAAAAGCGCATGGAAGCCCAGGGCATCCTGTTCGAGATGCAGGTAGTGGGGTCAAAAGCACGCGAACGCAAACACCCGACAGCGGCACAGCCGGTACAGGGACGAACCTAGAAAAAATCTTACGCTTTAGAAATAACCAAAAGGAAGGTCGCAATCTTATGAGGAACAAGATCACGGTGTTCATGGCAGGGCTGGCTTTAACAGCGGCATTCGCCGGCGCCGATGCCACCGCCCAAATCGAAGCACAGTCTTTCCAGTCCGCCGGCCGGAGCGGGGGGCGCTCCGCGGCTGGCTCCAACGCGCGCGAAACCGAGATTTATAACGATGGCACCCAATCGATGAATGAGAGCAATTGGGAGAAAGCCATCGAGAAATTCGACGAGGCTTCACGATTACATGGCCGCCGCGTGGAAGGGGCGCTGTACTGGAAGGCTTTCTCCCAGCAAAAAGCGGGCCGCACCAGCGACGCCCTGAGTACCTGCGCTGAATTGCGCCGCAACTATTCGCACAGCCGCTGGCTTAAGGAATGTAGTGCGCTGGAAATTGAATTGCGCGGAGCGGAAGACCAGCCCCGAGCCGAAACCCAGGACGACGACCTCAAGCTGCTGGCTTTGAATCGCCTGATGGATCATGACGAGGAACGCGCCATCCCGTTGGTGGCTAATTTTCTGAACGGCGCCCACTCGGCGCGACTCAAAGAACGCGCTCTGTTTGTGCTTTCGCAAAGCGATTCCCCACAGGCGCAGGCGCTGATGGGCGACATTGCCCGCGGCAAGACTCATCCTGAATTGCAGGAGAAGGCCGTGCGGGCCCTGGGAGTGCAGGGCGGCCGGGGCCTCGATACGCTCGCTCAAATCTATTCTGGAGCGAACAGCCAGGTGAAACGCCGGATACTGCAGGCGTATGGCGTGGGCGGAGACCGTGGGCATCTGCTGGCCGCGGCCCGGTCTGAAACCCAGCCTGAGCTGATGAAGGCCGCCGTTCAGGGCCTCGGGATCGCCGGCGCAAGGCAGGAATTGCGCCAGCTTTATCAGGAAACCGCCTCCCACGAGCTCAAGTCGAACATTCTCGACGCCATGATCATCGATGCCGACGCGGAGTACTTTGCGCAGGTGGCGAAAACCGAGCAGGATGCCAAGCTGCGCATGAAGGCCATCCGCGGCATTGGCATCTCCGGCGGCCATGATTCCGCCGCCGCCCTGGTTGATGTCTTCCATCGCAATCAGGATGAGGAGACCCGCAATGCGGCGCTCGATGGCCTGTTTATTTCCAATAATGCCATGGCGCTGATCGACCTGGCACGGCAGGAGCAAAATCCTAATACCAAGCGGCGCATCGTGGAAAAACTTTCCGTGATGGACAGCAAAGATGCCAGCGACTACATGATGGAAATCCTGCAGCACTGAGCCTAGAAAAAAAGAAGGTGAGTTATGAAATTTCGTACAGCAATCCTGATGATGGTGGTGGCGCTGGCGGCGGCCGGTCACGCGCAACAGCCGCCCCAGTTAATCAATGCGCACATCAAATCATTGCCGCCGGGTTCTGACCTGCAAAAAAACGTGGACAGCCTGGTGCGCGGGCAGAAGACCACGGCGTGGATCGGGTATTCGGTTCCCACCATCCCCAAACCAAGATTCATCTGTTGTTTTCAGGATTCCGGGCAGTTTGAAAAGTTGAAAGGGTGTTGCAGTGGCTGCCATCTCGAAGGCCGCGACAGCAGCTACTACAACTCCACCGGGGGGACGTGCGTGCCGCATGCACCGGCGCACGAAATCTACGTGCTGTTGCGCGCGGAGAAGGGTGAGGTCATCCGCTTTCGAACGGCGACGCCGGATTGCGGTCTTGATGCCGGCGGGCTCGACTTCTATTGGCTGGGCGACGTCAAACCACTGGACAGCCTGCGGCTGCTGGCCTCCATGATCCATGGGAACCAGGAAACTTCCCGCCAGACGCACAAACACCGAAGCGACGAGGAAATACTCGGCGCCATCGCCCTGCATGACGATCCCATGGCTGATGAGATGCTGAAGCGTTTCGCCGGAGAAGGGAACAACGAACATTTGCGCGAGCAGTCCTTGTTCTGGCTGGGGAACGAGCGCGGCCGCAAGGGATTCGAAATCGTGCGCGACTTTGCGCGGCGCGATCCTGATGACCGCGTGCGCAATCATGCCACCTTCGCCATTTCCCAAAGCCAGGAAAGCGAGGCCATCGACGAGCTGATCCGCATGGCAAAAACCGACCACGCAGCGCAGGTACGCGCCCAAGCCCTATTCTGGCTGGCACAACGGGCGGGCAAGAAAGCGGAAAGCGCCATCACCGAGGCCATGGAGAATGATCCCGAAGTGGAAGTCAAGAAAAAGGCGGTGTTCGCACTGAGTCAGATGGCCGGAGGAGAAGGCGTTCCCCGGTTGATCCAGGTGGCCAGTGGACATAAGAACGCCATTCTGCGGAAAGAAGCAATTTTCTGGCTGGGGGAATCGGGCGATCCGCGCGCCCTGGCTTTTCTCGAAGACTTCGTAAAACGGTGAACCACTATGAAAGAATTTCTAAAACGAGGGGGGGATCCCGTGCGAGCAATTTTCGTAATTACCTTGCTGCTAAGTTCCTGGGTGGTATCACAGGATGCAAAGCCTGACGACACCTACGCCCGCAAGCGGTCTCGGGAAATCGTTGCCCTCTTCAACAAGGAAAAACATGTCGTTAAAGAGAAATATGGTGTGCGGATGGAGAAATACAAGAAGATCCAATGCGAGCCCGTCCTCAAGCAGGATATTAAAGAGTATTCCGGGGAGTATGAGGTGTCCGGCTGGGGCTGCGCTCTCCATTTACAGGTCGCAAGCGACGGCACGATTAAAGCCACGGGCTGTGAGCCGGGGCGCGAAGGTGCTCAACCCATGCGAAAATTTACCCTCGAACGGGCAAGAATCAGCGGTGCGATGCTGACTGCCACAAAAGTTTATAAGGATGGAGCCACTGAACTCCTTGAAGGCGTTTTCATGAATCAGACAACCTTCACCAGCCCGGCAGATCCTGGTCGCAGCGAATTTGGATTAGGAGTGTCCGGCGGCATCGCAACATTCGGTGGCGTGACCCTGGACAGGATCTTCTATCAGAAACGGCATTAAGGTACCAAATGACGGGCGGGTCGCCTCTTGGAAGGTTTCCCCGCGCTGGCAGTTATGCTGGGCCTTAAGTAAAATTCCTTTTCTAGAGCAAGACTCTACTCAACTTTGCTCCAACCTTTTGTCGCTCGGCTCGTCCAAGCAGGGAGCCTAGCCCTGCCTGCTGGTGCTGTCCAAAATTATTTCCCAGTCAGGTCCGGAGGAGTATGAAAAGGTTAGCCCTGTTTTTTCTGGTACTGGTGCTGCTGAGTTCCATGGCAACGGCTCAACGACTGCCTGATAACGCGATTCCTCGCCACTACCAGCTTACTTTCGCCCCCGACTTGAAGGCGGCGACATTTACCGGAGAAGAAATTCTGGATGTGACGTTATCGTCTCCCAGTTCGACCATCACCATGAACAGCGCGGAGATCAAGATCCAGAAAATTGAGATTTCCGCGGGCGGCGAGGTGCAGATTCCCAAGGTTTCTTACGACACGAAGAAAGAGCAGGTGACGTTTACTGCTCCCCGGCCCATCCCGGCCGGTCCTGCCAGGATTTCCATACAGTACACGGGCATTCTCAATGACCAGCTTCGCGGTTTTTATTTGAGCAAGGGCAAAAACCGCAATTACGCCACCACACAGTTTGAAAATACCGACGCGCGGCGCGCCTTTCCATCGTTTGACGAGCCCGCCTTCAAAGCCACGTACGACATCACCCTGGTGGTGGATAAAGGTGACACCGCATTTTCCAATGGCCGCCAGATCTCCGACACGCCTGGTCCCGGTCCGCGCAAGCACACGGTAAAGTTCGCCACCACCGCGAACATGTCAACTTACCTGGTGGCCATGGTGGTGGGCGATCTGACTTGCCAGAAGGGCGAGGTCGATGGCATTCCGGTGCGGATTTGCGCCACCCCTGACAAACAGAAGCTGCTGGGCTTTGCCATGGAAACCACCAAACATGTGGTCCATTTCTACAACCAGTATTACGGAATTAAATATCCGTTCGAAAAACTGGACCAGCTTGGCCTTCCCGACTTTGCCGCGGGCGCCATGGAAAACACCGCGGCCATCACCTATCGCGAGACCGCGCTGCTGATCGATGAAAAGACCGCGACCGTGGGCACGCGCCAGAATGTTGCGGAAACCATTGCCCACGAGATTGCCCACCAGTGGTTTGGCGACCTGGTCACCATGAAGTGGTGGGACGACATCTGGTTGAACGAAGGCTTTGCCACCTGGATGAGCTCCAAGCCGCTCGAAGCCTGGCATCCGGAATGGCGGGTCGACTTGCAGGATTCGCAGAACCGCGATGACTCGCTGGGCCTCGATTCACTGGCTTCCACGCGTGCGATTCACGCCGAGGCCAACACTCCCGAAGAAATTGCGGCGCTGTTTGATGGCATCGCCTATGGCAAGACCGCGGCGGTGCTGCTGATGCTGGAAAGTTATGTGGGCGCGGAAAATTTTCGCAAGGGCGTAAACAACTACCTCGAGCACCACCAATATGGAAATACCGAGGCCAAAGATTTCTGGACGGAAATCGCGGCGGTCTCGGGCAAGCCCATTGACCAGGTGATGCCAACGTACGTGAACCAGGCGGGGGCGCCGTTGATTTCCGCCAGCGGACGATGCCAGTCGGGCAAGACCGAGATCGCCATCAGCCAGCAGCGGTTATTTGTCGATCCTGAACAACTGCGCAAGGGTTCGCCCGAGATCTGGCAGATACCGGTATGCGTCAAGACCGGCGGCGCCGCGCCAGCGCGCTGCGAGCTGGTCACGAAAAAACAGCAGACCCTGACGGTGGACGGCTGCTCACCCTGGTACTTCGTCAACGCCGGCGGCGCGGGATATTACCGCACCTCCTACGATGCCGCTGATTTCTCTGCGCTTGCCCACAATGTCGAAACCGCGCTATCCCCAGCCGAGCGAATGGCTTTCGTTGGCGACCAGTGGCTGCTGGTGGAAAACGGGACGCAGGATGCGTCGGAATTCCTCGACCTGGCGCAAAATTTGCGCCTGGAAAAATCCTCCGCCGTGATGCAGCTCGTGCTCGGCCCGCTGGAATATCTGCATGAGGACATTCTGCCGGCGGCGCAGATCCCCGCATATGATGCCTGGGTGAGGGCGTTGTTGCAGCCGCTGATTCGTGAGCTGGGCCTGAAGACCGTCCCCGGAGAAGATTCCGACCGCCAGCAATTGCGCAATGCGGTCATGCTCAGCCTGGGGCAGAGCGGCGACCAGGCCGTGCTGGCGCAAGCGCGCAGCGTGCTCGACGCTTTCATGAAAGATCCCACCTCGGTTTCGCCCGACCAAGTGCCGATGGCCTTCAACCTGCTTTCTCCAACCGGGGACGCGGCGCTGTATGACAAATTTCTGGCCAAGCGCAAGGCGGCCAAAAATCCGGCGGAGTTTTATCGGTATCAGAATTCGCTCTCCCATTTTCGCGACCCTGCCCTGGTGAAACGCACGTTGGAATTCGCGATGTCGCCGGAGGTGCGCTCGCAGGATATGCCCCGCCTTATCTTTGGGGAGTTTGCCAACCCGGTGGGGCGCGACCAAGCCATGGAGTTTGTCAAAGCCAATTATGCCGAGATAAGGCGGCGTTCCATCTCCCAGTTAGGCGGTGGATTCGGCGGGGTAGTCGGGGAATTTTGCGATGCTGGCTCCCGCGACGCAGCCCGGCATTTCTTCGAGACCATGAACACCTCCGGAGATGAGCGAGGGTTGAAGCTGGGAGTGGAGCAGTCGAACGCATGCATCAACTTCAAGGCCCGGCAGTTGGAAAATATTGAGCTGTGGTTGAAGGCGCATCCCGGCTCGTGAAACGAATCTGCCAACACTCGCGGGGATAAAAAAATCCGCCAGGTATGCAGCAAGACTTTACTGGCTAACGTCCAACTTAAAAAGAAACGCAAGATCCTTCGCTCAAACAAGAAGCAAGAGCTCGCTCCGGGATGACAATTCCATAGGGCGTGTTCGCTTACCCACCTCATCTTATGCAACTTCTTGAGATCGCCGCAGTACAGGTCAAACCCATACTAAAAAACTTTTAAGGCTTAGATTGCGCCTTGGCGCCGCAATTAGACCTGCTACCATCACTGCCATGAAGGCGACCTGCCGCGCGGGCCTCGCTGTCTTTTTGACCGCCTTTTGGCTGCTGGCGGGCTGCACCAATGCGCCACCGGCGGCCGAGCGCGTTTCGCCTCAGCGAGAAGCTTCGCCGCCGGCCGCTAGCCGTCACGACCTGTCCGCCGATGTAAGATTTGGGGGACACACCCTGCAGCGCCATGTGGGACGAACGCCGGAACAACTGGCGGAGCGGCTGCAGGCGGAAAGCCATATTCCGGCGGCCTCAAGTTACACCGACCGCTCCACCGCCGAGGCTGCGGTGGGCCAGGCCATCGCGGATAACCAGCCGCGCATCCAGCGCTGGCTCAACTCGCAAGGCGGGCACCCCAACCTAGTGCTGAATTACGACGCCGACCATCCCATCGGCAATTTCATTCGCCGCGGCGAATCGCAGCCCCGGGATTGCTCGCGCGCAATTGTGGTCTTGAAGTGGGCCGGGCAGGATTACTATGTGCTGACGTCGTATCCGGAGTGCCGCTAGATGCCCGCACCGCAAAAATTTTCCGCCCTGTCAGAATTCCTGCGGGGCTATTTGCACCAGGATGTGGCCGCGGAATATGGCTCCGCCGAAGAAGCGCTACGCAGCTTCCGGGCTGACGCGGATTCCGCACAGCTTCACCGCGTGCAAGCCGACTGGCGCAAGTTTCGCCGCGAGCTCCAGGGAAAGACGCTGGCAGAGACCAACGCGCTGCTGACCGGTGAGTTAGGCAGCTCGTGGGCATTCGCCGCCGAGAGCGATCTTCACCGCTTCAGCGAGTTGCTGCTACAACCCCCGGCGCGGACGAAGGATTAAGCAGTCCGCGCCGGTTTCCTGCGCGGACTGCGCTAGGCCTGTTTGGGCGGCGCCCAGAACTTCATCTCATCCGCCGACGGTCCATACATGCCCGGTATCTCGATTTCGTTCAGGCGAAGGTAAACCCCCAGTTGCGCGCGATGATGAATCATGTGGTTCATCATCATGTTACGAACAACCTGGGCGCGCGGCATGGAGAACACTGGTTTCCCCGCGAAGTTCAGGCTCCACATTTTCGCCATGTGCTCATCGTTCGCGTCCGCGATCTGTTTCCGGCCTGCGATCACGCTCTGGTCGAATTTTTCCAGCAGCTCCTGACGCGAGCCCGCGATAAACGGCTTTTGCCCCTGCTGCACCTCAAAAACATCATCATTCAGAACGCTCATGGTCCAACCGGGAAGCTCGGCGATATGACTGGCCAGCCTGCCCATCGGCATTGATTTTTCGTGGGGCTTGTAGTCGAACTGATTTTCCGGAACGAGTTCCAGCATCTTCCGCGTGTTCTTCATTTCCTCGTCATACTCAGGTAAGAGCGCTTGGCCGAATGGCATATGAACCTCCGCCGAAGCCTAACCTTTTGCGCCCCTTTCTATCAAGTAATTGAAATCTCCGGTTACGGGCGGCGCGGTTAGCATAGGATTGAACGCAGTGAGGCCGCTGGCCGCGCTTGTCGCGCGACGCGCGAGAAAAGGACATCATGACATCAGAAGTGAAACACATCAGCCGGGACGACCTGAAAGCCAGGATCGACCAGAAAGACAAATTCATTCTGGTCGAAACCCTGGCCAGCACCGCCTACGACCACGCGCACTTGCCGGGAGCGATTAATATTCCGCCCGGCGAGATCGCTCAGCTTGCCCCGGAACGCCTGCCCGACAAAGGCGCGGATATCGTGGTTTATTGCGCCAGTCCCACATGACATGCCTCTGAGAATGCCGCCCGTGAACTGGCGGCCATGGGATATGGGAACGTGCGCGATTATGCAGGCGGTAAAGAGGATTGGCTGGGCGCCGGCTTGCCGGTGGAGAGCTTCCACGATCACAAGAAGCCTCCGGCAAAATAGCAGGGAAGTTGGCTTTAGGGGACGAGCACACGATCGTCACGGGCCGGTGGCTGCGAGATCACGAGGAAAGTTAGGTCGCCCGCGGAGGTGTTGCAGATCTCATGCACCGTTTCCGCCGGGATATCGACGCCTTCGCCGCTGGCCAACTGCAACCGGCCGGCGCCGGCGCGAACCTCAAGCAGGCCCTCCAACACGTAGAAAAACTGCCGGCTGTGGCGGTGAAAGTGTTTCACCTCGGCCGACCCCGGCGGCATGCGCTCTGCGATCACGGCGAGCGCGGGATCGTGCAGCAGCCGCCAGCCTTCGCAAACCTCTCCCCACTGGTAATGATTTGCGGCATTGGCCGAAACTTTCGTGATCATGATTTCTCCTTGAGTTCTTCAAGATACATCTGCGACTCATTAAGATGTAAGCGGGTTGATTTAGCTCCCTGATGAAAATCCTGATTTGAGGTGCCCTTGTGACTGACGAAGAATATCGCCTGCGTTACGTGCTGCTCACCGAAGGCAAAGACCCGCTGGCGATGCAGCGCCAGGCACCGGCTACACTGGCGCGGTTAATTGCCGGCGCCGAAGACGGCGCGCTGCGCCGTTCGCCCGCGCCGGGAAAGTGGAGTGTCGCTGAGATCATCGGCCACCTGGTGGATGACGAGATCGTCACCAGTTGGCGTTACCGCAAGATGATCGAGCAGCCCGGTTGCTCGCTGCAATCCTTCGACCAGGAAGGCTGGGCGCGCATGGGGGATTCAAACTCTGCGTCTCCGGCGGAAATCCTGCAGCTGTTTCGTCTCTTACGCGAAACCAACCTGAGATTGTTGGCAAGATTTTCCGGCCCGCAATGGGAAAGTCACGGCATCCACGCCGAGCGCGGGAGGATTTCGGTGCGCGACCTGGTCCGCCACATGGCCGGGCACGATATCAACCATATCGAGCAAGTCGAAAAAATACTTTCTTCGCAAGCGGCCTGAGCGGGGATGAGCCGATTTTTGCCGGCGCGTGTGCTATTATCCGCGCTCGCGCCGCACCCTGATAAATATCTGACCTCTCTCATGAAGTGTTACCGGCCAATCCTCGTTCTTGCCGCGTCCCTGGCCATGGCGGCGGTGGCCTTGGCCCTGGCCGGGTGCCGCGCGCAGCCGGCGCGCCAGGCGGGGCGGCTGCTCGTCGGCTTTTCCATGGATTCGCTGCAGTTGGAACGCTGGCAGCGGGACCGCGACGTCTTCGTGCGCCGCGCCAACGAACTGGGGGCGGACGTGCTGGTGCAATCCGCCAATGGAAACGACGCGCTGCAGATCGAACAATCGGAGAACCTTCTCACCCAGGGCGTGGACGTGCTGGTGGTGGTGCCGCATAACGGCGAAGTTTCCGCCACCATCGTTGACAGCGCCGCTCGCGAGAAGATTCCGGTGCTCAGCTATGACCGCCTCATACGCAACAGCGAAGTAAGCCTGTACGTTTCCTTTGACAATGAAAAGGTGGGAGAGATGCAGGCGAAGTACCTGCTCGACCGCGCTCCCAGCGGAAATTACATCCTGATCGGCGGCTCGCCCACCGACAACAACGCGCGTCTGCTGCGCACCGGTCAGCTGCGGGTGCTGCAGCCGGCCATCGATCAGGGAGCCATCAAGGTGGTGGCCGACCAGTGGGCGAAAGACTGGTTGCCAAGCGAATCCCTGCGGCACACCGAGAATGCGCTGACCCGGGCGTCGAACAACGTGGTTGCTGTGCTCACCTCCAATGACAGCACCGCGGGCGGAGCAGTGCAGGCCCTGGAAGAGCAAAAACTGGCGGGGAAGGTGCTGGTTTCGGGGCAGGATGCCGACCTCGCGGCCTGCCAGCGCGTGCTGAACGGCACCCAATCGATGACCATCTATAAACCTATCAACCCGCTGGCGTCGCGCGCCGCCGAAGCCGCGGTCGCGCTGGCGCGCCATGCGCCGGTGGCCACCAACGCGCTGATCGACAATGGCAGGAAACAAGTGCCGTCGATTCTGCTGGAGCCCATCGTGGTCGATAAAAAGAACCTGATGGATACCGTGATTAAAGATGGCTTCTTGAAATTCGACGAAGTGTACTCGGCGGTCCCGCGCGATCAATGGCCGGCGGAGAAAACTAGATGAGCGTGA
>JBBSHD010000036.1:0-12236 GCA_038253455.1 Terriglobales bacterium
CGGCTTACCACCCAGCGGAATCGTGGCGGCCACGGTTCCCGAAGCGGCATCCATCACAGTGGGGTCCTGGCTTCGGCCGTTAAAGGCGAAAACCATTCGGCTGGCATCATCGAACATAATGGCGTCAGGATTGGTCCCGGTCTTTACCTGGCTTATCGCTTTCAGAGTGTTCAGATCGAAAATCGTGACCGTGTTGGCGCGGCCGTTGCTGGTAAATCCGCGCCGCAAAGCCGGCGCCAGCGCAATTCCGTGGACTCCCGCGGTGTCGGCGATTTCGCCAATCTTGTTGCCGCTGGCCGCATCCACAACCATCACGCGGGTGCCGCGAGATATATAGAGCCTGCCCGGACCGCTATCCACGGCCACATAATCCCATCCGCCTTCTCCGCCCAGGGGAAACTTGGCGAGCAGATGGTAGGCCTTGGCAGAGCCGGCCCTGGCATCCTGAACCTTCTCCTTGAACTGGTCGACGGGCGTTTCCTTCTTATTTTCGACGATAGCGCCGGTGATCGCGTCCACTCCAATCTCGTACAAGCCGTCGGGAGTCTGGATATCAAACGAGTACTGGAGAATTCCGTTCTCGGTCTCAAGCTCCGAACTCTTGACCTCGGTTTTGCCCGGCACTTTGGCGAGCGCAATCTTGCGGGCCTGCTTCATACTAATTTTGGGGGTCTTATGGGCGGTCGCAGAGCTTTTAGTGGCAGCGGTCTGCCCGAACGTTGCCACACCCATTACTAACACTGCGACAAAGATGGCGGAAAAAGGCGCGAAGCCGGCGACACGAATATTTCTGATGATCATTTGTTGGCTCTCCAGTTGAGGTTCATTCTATCCCATCAAGAATTCGCGCGATTCAAGTAGAAATAAATCGCCGGAGTAATGATTAACGACAGCACCATCGAGATCATGATTCCGCCGATCACTGAAATTGCGAGGGGCTGCAACATCTCGGATCCGGCGCCGAGCGCCAGCGCCAGGGGCATCATGCCGGCAACCGCGGCCAGCGCAGTCATCACGATAGGCCGCAGGCGGCGTCTTCCAGTTTGAATGATTGCGTCTTCAGGCGCCAAACCTGCCGCGCGAAAGTTCTTGTCGGCATCGAGCAGCAGAATGCCGTTCTTGGCCACGATTCCCACCACCATAATCAAACCCATAAAAGAGGAAACGTTAAAAGTTTTGTGAGTGATCAGCAGGGCAAGAATCACGCCGGAAGTCGAAAGCAAGGCCGAGCAGAGAATCGCCAGGGGAGCGGAGAAATTTCCAAATTCAAACAGTAGAACGATAAATACCAATACCAACGCCAGTATCAGAACGATGGCGAGGTCATGAAAAGAGCTTTGCTGTTCCTGATAAGTTCCCCCGTACTCCACGCGGATTGAAGAGGGAATGTGCAGACCGGCGACCACATTCTTCACCCTGGCCACCGATGATCCGAGGTCCGCGCCTTCCAGCCGCCCGGTCACCGCAACCATTCTCTGCAAATTCTCGCGCCGGATCTCCAACTGGCCCGGCAGTTGTTCCAATTCGGTAAGCGACCCTAAAGTGGCCGTCCTGCCGGTGGAACTGGTAAGCAAGGTATTGGACATGCTCTCCAGGCTTTCGCGATTCTGCGAAGGAAAACGAATCCGAATGTTATATGCGCGCCCGTTCACGATCACAGGGGTGACCGCGGGCACCCCTTGCAGGATGGCGGTGGAATCGGTGGAGATCTCTTCCGGGGTGAAGCCGGCCCGGGCGGTGACCGACGGCTTGACGCGAAAGCTCATGACCGGTCCACTGATCGTGTTCTCGATGCCGTCAAGGACGTCGACAACGCCGGGGATTTTCCCGATTTTATCCGCGATCAGGGGTGCGTACAGCCGCAACTGTGCCTCATCGGCAGAATAGAGCTTCACTTCGATGGGTTGCGGCGTCCCCACCAGGTCGTCAATCATATCCTGCAGAATCTGAATCACCTCAATGTGGACCACAGGCTCTTTCTGCAAAATCTGGGAACGCACGTCGGCAATCACTTCATCGATATCGCGCCGCGGAGTGCCCTTCAACTTCACCGAAATGTCTCCGGTGTTGGCTTCGGTCACCGCCGCCAGGCCCAACTGAATGCCCGTGCGCCGCGAGGTAGCAGTAACTTCGGGTACGGAGCGAATCAGCTTTTCAATATGGGAGACAACCCGGTTGGTTTCCTGCAGGGAACTTCCCGCAGGCATGATGTAGTCCACGATAAAACCGCCCTCATCCATTTCCGGCAGCAAGTCCGAACCCAGCGCGCGGTACCCCAGGAAGGAAATGATTACCAGCAGAGCGCTGAATCCAGCCAGCCACCAGGGATGCCGCAGCGAGGTCCGCAGCACCGGCTCGTAAACCGCTACTACCTTGCCAAAAAATCCCGACGTTGATTCTTCGGCAGAAAGAACAACGGCGCCAGAGTCAGTTTCGAGCGACGGCGCTTCACCAGGCGCCGGATTGCTTTCAGTGCCTTTGCGCTTGCGGGGAGTTGCCGTAGAGCGAATCAGGTACTGGCTCAGGGTGGGAGTCAGACTCACCGCCAGCAGCAGTGAAGTAAACAGTGAGACCGTCATGGTGATGGCGAGGGCCCGAAAGAAGCTGCCGACAACGCCGGTGGTGTAGATCAAAGGCAGGAAGACGACCACCGGCGTGACCGTTGAGCCAATCAACGGAACCGTAATTTCCCTAAGCGCGTTTTGAATTGCCGCCTGCGTCTCTTCACCGGCGTGGCGGTGGAGCACAATATTCTCGACCACCACGATCGCGTCGTCGATCACCAATCCCACGCCCGCAGCCAGGCCGCCAAGGGTCATCAGATTGAAGCTTTGGCCAATCAGTTTGAGCGCGATAAAAGTGAAGAGCACCGTAACCGGAATGACCACTCCGGCAACGATCGAAGTGCCCCAGTCGCGCAAAAATAAGACCATGATGATCGAAGCAAGAACCAAACCCAGAAAGATTGCGTCGCGCACGCTGCGTATGGATTCCCTGACAATCTGAGACTGGTCATAAAAGGGTTCCAGATGGACCCCGGCGGGCAAGGTATGCCGTATCTGGGCAAGCTCGCTTTCCATCTCGTCAGCGACGGTCACGGTATTACTTTCCGGCTGCCGGTTGATGTTAAGCAGCACCGCAGGCTTGCCGTTGGCGGTCACGACCGTGTACACGGGAGTGACCGATCGCGAGACTGTGGCCACATCGCCGATGCTTATGGGAATTCCCCCAGAAGTGTTCTTGACCACGATCTGGCCGAGCTCTTCCGGGGTCTTCACCTGGCCGGTCAGCAGGCCCATGACAAGCTGGTGGTTTTGCTCGAGCAAGCCGGGTGAATCAATAAGATTTGTGCGCTTTACAGCATCAAGCAGGTCGGTCACAGTGACATTGGTAGTAAGCAGTTTTGCCGGGTCAGGCGTGATCTGGTACTCGGGTTCGTCTCCTCCCTGGACAACGATGCTGGCGACGCCTCCCAGGCGACTGAGGCGCGGCTTGAGATCGTAGTTTGCGATTTCCCACAGCCGGGATTGCGACACCGTGTCAGAAGTCAGGCTGTAACCGAGGATGGGAAAGCTGGCAAAAGTAAGGCGATGAGATTCAACTTTGGCAGTGGCCGGAAGACGCGACCGGGCGCTGTTGAGCGCGGCATCAACCCGCTGCAAGGTTTGATACATATCCACGTTCCAGTTAAAAAACAAACTGATTTCCGCCGAACCCCTGCTGGTGGTTGACTTAACATGGTCCACTCCGGGAACCGTATTCACCGCCTCTTCCAGCGGACGGGTGATCGTAACCAGCATCTGTTCGATGGGCATCACTCCGTTGTCAACGCCGATCACGATGCGGGGGAAGTCAGTAGAGGGAAACACGGAAACCGGAATGGTGAATGCGAGGAACCCGCCTACCGCGGCCAGCGCGCCGATCAGGAAAAAGATGGATTTCGCATGGCGCGCAAACCAGAAGCCGGAGGATACAGGCTTCTCGTGCATCGGCGCGGCTTCGCCAGCGGCATTAGAGTGGGCTGCGGGCCCGGGATCATCCCTCGGGGGAATCATCTACTCTTTGCCGCCCTTTTCTTCCGGCTTTGTCTTATCGGGTGCGGCGGGCTCAGCCTGCTCCTGCGCCTTCACCTGAGTACCTTCCGCCAGGCCAAAGGCCCCGCTGCCAATTACCAACTCGCCTTCCTTGAGGCCGCTGGTTACCTGCACCATATCCCCTTGTTGGATTCCAATTGTGACTCGCCGGGTATGGGCTTTTGAATCCGAGCCTACGACCATCACCGAAGTTTTGCCGTCATCGCCGGTGAGTACGGCTGAGTGAGGGATTACGAGGGCCGCGGCCACGGTTTCGGCAACGATTTTAAGGTGCACCGTAGTCCCTGGTTTCAAGGTCTGCTGGGGGTTCGCCGCTTCCACCCACACTTCCAATGTTGTGCTTCCGGGATCAAGCGCCGGACTTATCAGGCTCAGAGCGCCGTGCACCGGGCTGTCCAGGCCCGGAACCTCAAGGTCGGCGGAGTCTCCGACTGTCACTAAGGCCGCCTGGGGCTGGGGGATGTGCGCGCGCGCGATGACCTTGGAAAGATCCATGACGGTGATCAATGGAGAACCTGAGGCGGGAACTTCGCCGGCAAAATTGGGCCGGTCGGTAACCACGCCGCTAATGGGACTGCGCACTTCCGAATAAGCCAGTTGCGCGGTTGCGCCCTGGTACTTGCCCCTGGCCGCCGTGAGTTGACCGGCTGCCGATTTCAGCTCCTGGGTCTTCACCACGGACTGCTGAGATCTCAGGTGGCGGCTGGCGAGCTCGTATTGGCCTTTGGCCTGGACCAGCGCCACGGCCGCCTGATCGAGGTCCTTGCGGGGAAATGCGCCTTGCTCGTAGAGCGCTTTGCGGCTGTCGTAGAGCTTTTGCTGGGCCGCCAGGGTTTCACGGGCGAGACGCGCATCCTCCACCGCTTTCTGGTTCTCCTCGGGAAGGGTGGCGGCGGTTTCGGTGGAATATGCGGCCTGGGCTTGCTGGTACGTACCTTGGTTTTCAGTCACGGACGCGGCCAGGTCGCGATTTTCCATCACTGCCAGGAGCTGCCCGGCGCGCACGCGAGACCCGCGATTCACGTAGAACGCTTTAACGGGAGCTGAGATCTTGGGGCTGATCGCCGCCTGACGCAACGGGTACAGTACGGCCTCTGAAGAAATGATGCGAGAGATGGGGGCGACCGTAACCTTGGTTTCCACGACCGCGACCACGGGTTCCTTTTCCACCTCGGGCTTGGTGCATCCTGGCAGGAACAACGAAAACATCAGCGCCATGCCGCAGATCATGACCGCCGGTGAGTTACGCGAGCGAACTGGCGCACTGGATTCCATTGCGTCTTTAATTTATTCCGGTAAGAGTCTGCAAATTTGCGAGGGCAAGACGATATCGCGCCTCTCCATCATCATAGCTGTTGCGCGCCTGGATTAACGTGTTCTGGGCGTCGACGACTTCGAGAATCGTGGCCTCTCCGGCCCTGTATCGCAAGGTGGTGAGCCGAAGGCTTTCGGCGGCGAGGTCGGCGCTGCTGCGCAGCAGGTCTAATTGGAGCCGGGCGGTCTGCGCTTCCCCGTAGGAGGTTCGCAGGTCGGCCAGAAGTTTTCTCTGGGCGAAGGTGAGCTCGAGGCGGGCCTGTTGTCCTCGAAGATTGCTCTGCAGTATCTTGCTTCTGGTGATGCCCCAGTTCCATACCGGTATATTCAAAGAAGCCTGCGCCGAATAGCCGAGATTGGGAACGCCGGCGGTCCGGGTCGCAAAATGGGTGGCGTCGATGCCGTAGAAATAATCCAACGTGAGCGCGGGAAGATAGGCAGCGCGAGCGGTGGCCGTCTCCTGCACGGCTTCGGCGACACCCGCAAATGCTACCCGCAAGTCGGGATTGTTGAGCCTTGCCTGTTGCTCCACGGCGGTGAACGGCGCCAGGGGCTCGGACAGCCGAAGGTCATCCACCACCGAAAAATTCTGGTTGAAATCGGTAAAAAGAAGCAGGGCGAGCTGCGCGCGGGCTTTTTGTCCGGTGAGTTGATTTTCCAGCAACGCCTGTTGGCCGGACTGCAGTTGCAGTTGTGCCTTGATCACGTCGGAGTGAGCCACTTCGCCTGCCTGCTCAAGCTGCTGGGTTATCTGGAAAAGACGTCGTGCTTCCGCCCCCGCCTGTTGGGCTCCGGCGTACCTGCGCTCGGCAATCACCAGCGCATAGTAAGACTGCACAACCGTCGCCACTAACCCGCGGGCAGCGACTTCAGCACGCGCGCGGGCAACAGTTTCAAGCGCCTGGGACCTCCGGTATTCAGAAAGCTGTGCGAACCCAAGAATTTCGTGCGCGTTTCCCAGGCTCAGGTATTCATGAACGGCGTTGTTGGCGATAAAACGCCCAGACGGAGTTCCGTTGCCCTCGGTATAGAGATATTGGTTCGAATAGGTGACGGCGGGCAGGAAGGCGGCGCGAGCCTGCCGGGTATCCTCGTGTGCAATCTGGTAGGCGATAAAAGCCGCCTGAAGCTGGGGGCTGTTGAGCTTGGCCCGCTGGAGCGCGTCTCGCAAGGTAAGAAGTAAGGGAGCATTGGCGGAGCTCTCGGGCGTTGGAAGTTGCTGAAGCGTAGTTAGTCCTCGAGAGGGAGGTGGCGCCACCGGCTTGGGGAGTTGAGAAGACGGTGAATCCGCGAGCGGAACCGCCTGCAGGAGGGCCACTTCGGGAGAATTGGACTTCTGGTTCAGGACAGGAATCAGGGTCTGCCCTGATGCAGTCATAAAGCTGGAGATGATTGCACCCGCGATCAGAAGCCGGACCGCTGCAGACGCCAAAGCTGCTTTGCCGCACCTGGATGTAAAGGGTAAAAACTTGAAACTGTTCATCTCCATCTACGCGCCTCCGCAATCGCGCAATCAAGTATATGTCAGGGTCCGCCGCTGCAAGGACTCAACCGAATGAGAGGCTTGACGAAAATTTATCTCCGCGGCCGACTGCCGGCGAAACTATTTTTATGTCTCGCCCTGATGAGACAGCCAGAAAACTCATGAACAACCGGGTTCGTTGACACTCATTCGACAAACTGTTATTAAGTTAGCGTTTCCTGCAACATGCCCAACCAACTCAATGGCAGACGAAAAACATCCCAATGATCCGTTAAACCCGCCCACTCCGGCGCAGGATACCTCTCAATCCGTCCCCAAGACCCCGGCGGGCGAGCCCGGAAAACCAGGAGACGCCGCCCCCACTGGACCGGCTTCGATTTCTGGCCCGGCGATCGCGCCGCCATCGACTTCGAGCGAAGGAAATGAGCCCAAGCCAGAAGTCGGCAAGACCCCGGAACAGAAAACTTCAGGCGCAACCGCACCTTCCGCATCCACGCCGGCGGGTCCTGAGGCGCCGCCCGCAGCTTCACCGGCCAAGCCTGTGGCGGTTGCGGGAGCGGCGCCGGCGGAGGTAAAACCTGCGGCCGCTCCCAAGGCCGCCGTTCCAGTGCCGGGCCCGTGGGAATCAGAGATGGTTACGCGGTTCAAAGAGCGATTCGGCGCAAGCATTCTCGATGCTCAAAGTTACCTCAAGCAAAATTATTTCGTGGTCCACAGCGAAAAAAGCTACGAAGTTCTGGCGGAGTTGCATGACCAGGAAGGATTCGACTATCTCGTCGATGTCACGGCATTGCACTATCCGGAGCGGGAACTGCAATTCGAAGTGATCTGGATACTGTATTCATTCGAACGCAATGAACGGATTCGGGTTAAATCTTCAATTAAAGAAGGTGATAAGGCTCCCACTGTTGTTCCGCTATGGTCTACTTCCAACTGGCTGGAGCGCGAGGTCTTCGACATGTTCGGCATCGAGTTCGATGGACACCCGGACATGCGCAGAATTTTGCTTCCCGACGGCTGGAAAGGATATCCGCTGCGCAAGGATTACGGAATCATTCAACAGGACCAGGAATGGGTCCAGATCAATCTTGGTATCCCCAGCGGGCAATAGGCCTCCGCTGCGAATTAACGCAATCAAACTGCCCACATGACTGAGCAAACAGATTCGCTCTCCCACCTCGACTTGAATTCGAGCGACAAGACATTCCTGGCGACCAACGAGCTGATCCTCAATATGGGACCTCAGCACCCGTCGACCCATGGCGTCTTGCGCGTGATTCTCAAGTTAGACGGCGAAAAAGTCCTGGGAACTGAATGCGTGATTGGGTATTTGCACCGCGGAGTGGAAAAGATTGCCGAACATCGCACATACACCATGTTTAATCCGTATGTGGACCGTATGGATTACGTGGCGGCCATTTCAAATGGCCTGGGATATTGCGAGACTGTAGAAAAGCTTCTCAACATGGAGGCGCCGTCGCGGGCGCAATACATCAGGGTCATCCTGGCGGAATTGAACCGCATGGCCAGCCACATGCTTTGGCTGGGTACCCACGCGCTGGATATCGGCGCGATCACGCCGCTGTTCTATACATTTCGCGATCGCGAAGAGATTCTCAAGATTTTCGAAAAATATTGCGGAGCGCGGCTCACGACTCATGCTTTCCGCATCGGCGGATGCCTGTATGAGACCTATGACGGGTTTGAAGAAGATGTAATTAAGTTTTGTAATTTCGTCGATCCTAAGATTGGCGAATATGAAACCCTGCTCACCACCAACCGCATCTGGGTGCAAAGAACGCGCGGAGTTGGCTATCTGTCGCCGGAAGATTGCATCAATCTTGGAGTTACCGGGCCGGTGCTTCGCGCCAGCGGGGTGAAGTGGGACTTGCGCAAAGCCCAGCCCTACAGCGGATACGAGAAATTTGAGTTCGATATACCGGTTGGCGTCAACGGAGACACCTACGACCGATACCTGGTGAGGATCGAAGAGATGCGCCAGTCGATTCGCATCGTCAGGCAAGCGGTGGGCGGCCTGCCCACGGGGCCGGTGATGGGCAAGGTCCCCAAGGTATTGAAACCGCCTCCCGGCGAGATTTATCACAGCATCGAGTCGCCCAAGGGAGAGCTGGGTTTCTTCATCGTAAGCGATGGATCCACCCAGCCTTACCGAATCCGCGTACGCCCACCTTCATTCGTGAACTTGCAGGCCCTGGACACCATGGTCCGCGGCGCGCTGGTGGCCGACGTGGTGGCCGTCATCGGCACCATCGACATTGTCCTGGGGGAGGTTGACCGATGATCTCCCGCTTCATCGATTACGTCGCCGGATACCTCAAGTCGGGAGTCACCCCAGGAGAGGCGGGCAACGCGCTTTGGGCGCTGATCTATATCGTGCTGATTTTTACCGGCGTTTCCATCGCCGTCATTGCCATGAACTGGCTGGAACGCAAGATTTTGGCCCACATGCAGGTGCGGCTCGGGCCAATGAGGGTGGGGCCGCACGGGCTGCTGCAACCGATCGCAGATGCGCTGAAGCTTCTTATTAAAGAAGATATCGTCCCTGACCGGGCCGACAAGCTCGTCTTCTGGCTGGCCCCGGTGGCCATCGTCATCACCTCGTTCCTGGTATTCGTCGTCATCCCATTTGGACCGCAGCACGCTGTCACCGATATGAATATCGGCCTGCTGTTCATGCTGGGGATTTCATCGATGAGCGTGTTTGGCATCATCATGGCGGGTTGGGCATCGGGTTCGAGCTATCCGCTCATGGGCGCCCTGCGCTCCAGCGCCCAAATGGTGAGTTATGAGATCGCAATGGGCCTGGCAGTGGTCTCGGCGGTGTTGATGACCAGCCTGGGCAGCAGCGCCAGCGGCACGCTGAGCATGATCGGCATCGTGCAATCCCAGCAGGAACAGGGAGTGTGGTTCATTTTCAAGTTCTTTCCCTTCGGACTGGTGGCATTTTTCATCTTCGCGGTGGCAATGGTGGCGGAAACCAACCGCGCGCCGTTTGACCTGGCGGAAGCGGAATCGGAATTGGTGGCGGGATTTCACACCGAGTACAGCGGGTTCCGATGGTCACTGTTTTTTCTGGCGGAATATGCCGCCATGATCGCGGTTAGTTCCATCGCCGTCACCTTGTGGCTGGGAGGCTGGATGCGCCCCTTCGCAAGCTTTCACGGGCCCGAGGTAAGAATCCCTCTATTCTGGAATCATGCCGGAACCGCAGCCGACCCTTCGGGAGCGATTGATCTGGCATTTGCGATATTTCCCGCGGCTCTCTTTTTTCTGCTGGGTGCGATCGCCGCGTTGGGCACGCTGCGCATGCCGAAGCACCGGATCTTCAGGGTGCAAACCATCGGTTTGGGATTGTTTGCCCTGACCCTGGGAGGTATCGGCCTGCTCCTGCTGGCGCCACCGGTCCGCGACCGGATACAGGATATTTTCTGGTTCTGTTTCAAGGTTTCGGCGTTTATGTACCTTTACATCTGGTATCGCGGAACATTTCCGCGCTATCGCTTTGACCAACTCATGAAACTGGGCTGGAAGTTTATGATTCCGACGGCGATCGGCGTGCTGGTTGGAACGGCCGCATGGGGCCTGACGGCGGTGTACTTCCATGGGTAATGAATCTAACCGCGGCGAAGGAATGACAAAGTGAACCCGGTAGCCACACCATTCTTTTTTTACCTGCTGGCGGCAATCGCAATTCTTTCCGCCCTGGGAGTGGTGGCGGCGCGCAACCCCGTCCATTCGGCGTTGTCGCTGGTCTTTACCCTCTTATCGATCGCCGGCTTTTACCTGATGCTTTATGCGCCGTTCGTGGCTGGTGTGCAGATCATTCTTTATATCGGCGGAATCATGGTGCTGTTTCTGTTCGTCATCATGCTGGTAAACATCGAGCGGGCGGAACAGGAACACCGGTTCAACAGCCAGAGGCACGTGGCCGTGATCGCCGCGCTGGTGGTGGCAGCCATGTTTATTTACAGCTACACCCACGCCAACAGCATGGCCATATTTCCGCAGCGGGGACACCTGGTGTTTCATCCCGAGCAGGCCGCGGCCATGGAGACCAACAACACCCAGGCCATCGGCTCCATGCTGTACGGGCAGTACATGTTGCCTTTTGAAATCGCCTCACTGCTGTTGCTGGTGGCAATTGTGGGGGCCGTGGTGATGTCGAAAAAGCGAATCTAGTTTTTGCATTAGGTTGAGAGCCAAATTATGGAAATCACCATTCTTCACTACCTGGTCGTGGCCGCCGCGCTCTTTTCCATTGGAGTCGTAGGCGTGCTGACCCGCAGGAACGTGGTGATCGTGCTCATGTCGATTGAGCTGATCTTGAACGCGGTAAACCTGAACCTGGTGGCGTTTTCGCGGCTCTACGGACTGCACGGACAAGTGTTCGCAATTTTTGTGATGACCGACGCGGCCGCGGAAGCCGCGGTGGGACTGGGTATCCTCATCGCATTTTTCCGCAACAAGGAAACCGTCAACGCTGATGAAATCGATCTGCTGAAATTTTAAATTGTGTACTGTTAGGGGTTATTCAAAGGGCGAATGTTTTTTCTTGAACACATCTGGGTGATTCCGCTGCTGCCGGCCATGGGCGCTGTGCTGATGCTGTTCTTTGGCCGCAAGCTGGGCCATTCCCTGGTCAACCTCATTTGCGTGGGGGCGGTAGTGGCGGCGTTCCTGATGTCGTGCGCGGTGTTCATCCAATATCTTGGCTACGAGAATGCGCACAACGGCGCTGCTTTTGAAATACCAAAATTATTTACCTGGTTGGGCTCCGACAGTCCCATTCAGTACCGCACCGCGGGCTCCCTGACGGAATTCAGAGTCAACGTGGGGATGCTGTTAGACCAGCTCTCCGGAATCTGGCTCTTGTTTGTGACCGGCGTGGGCATGTTGATTCACATTTACTCGATGGGATACATGGGCCATGAAGGCGGGTACTACCGCTTTTTCGGATATTTGAACCTCTTTATGTTTTCCATGCTGACCCTGATTCTCGCGAACAACTACGTACTAATGTTTGTGGGATGGGAAGGGGTCGGACTATGTTCATACCTGCTGATTGGGTTTTATTTCCATCGCCATTCCGCTTCCACCGCCGCCAACAAAGCGTTCATAGTGAATCGCATCGGAGACGCGGGATTCCTGCTGGGGATGTTCACGCTGGCCTGGTATTTCGGCACCTTGAATTATTCCCAGGTCACGCATCTGGCGCGAAGCGGGGCCTTCAGATCCGGTGATCCGATTCTCACCTTGGCAACCCTGCTTCTATTTATTGGGGCTTGCGGAAAATCAGCCCAGCTTCCACTCTACGTCTGGTTGCC
>JBBSHD010000037.1:0-12102 GCA_038253455.1 Terriglobales bacterium
GACTCTTCCGCAGGCTTAAAGGCTTTCGCCGCATCTTCTCGCGCTTCGACAAACTCGACGTCGTCTTCCTGGGGTTCCTCAACTTCGCCCTAATCGTCGAAGCTCTCAGATAGTGTTAACACGCCCTAGGTGTTTCGCCAGAAGACAAGCGGCATGTCCTGTACGATACTGGTCATACGCCTCCTCTCCTGCCGGGGATGAAAGAAGCTCTCAATTGGCTGGACCACTATCTTGGGCCGGTAAAGTAACCTACAGATTCTGCGCTCCTGCGCGGATTCTGAATAATGCCTCGCCTCGATAGTAGCCGCAGATCTTACAACAATAGACAATGGAGATAAACCTGTGGTTCTGGATGCGGATGCAAGGTGCAGACATTCACACCGTAGCGCAGTTGTTCGGACAAAAGCCTGCGGATGACCGCGCGTTATCAGCACCTGTCCCCTGCTTTCCTGGTCGAGGCAGTTGCTACGTTGGACGTGGTATTCGCATTGCCGGCGCTTTCCGGCGGTTTCACAAGTCAGGCAGCGGCTAATTAGGTTCCCGCTGTGAAGGGTCGCGCGAGGAGTCCGAGGCAAATTCTCGGTTGCCCGTTACCCAGGCGTTACCAGAAGTGCGGTCGCAAATACGAATTCGCTGCAACCCTTGATAAGTTTGGCGTCCCCGACGGGATTTGAACCCGTGTTACCGCCGTGAAAGGGCGATGTCCTAGGCCGGCTAGACGACGGGGACCTTTAAAAGGTGGGAATGTTTCCGAAATTTGATAGTAACAATCGCTGCGGAAGGGTGTCAAAAATGGCAGCGGCCCTTCACTACGTTCATCGCCTGCTGACGGCGGGCTAAGATCTCTGCAAGTACGGGAGCTCTAAGCCACGCTGGCGGCCGCCAGTACTCTTTCGCGCTCGGCGTCGTCGTGGCGCTCTTCCTTGGGGTTGGAAGGAAGCGCTATTTCCAGCGCTTCCTCGATGCTGGTCACGTAATGCGGAGTCAGGTCTGCGATTTGTTCCGGGGTCAGGTCTTCCTCCACATTCATTTTGTTTTCGGCGGGTAGGATCACGTCTTTCACGCCGGCCCTTCGCGCTGCCAGCAGCTTTTCCTTGATTCCCCCTACCGGCAGCACGTTGCCACTCAGGGTGATCTCGCCGGTCATCGCATATAAAGGACGAATGCGGCGATCGGTCAGCAGCGATACCAGGGCGGTGGCCATGGTCACGCCGGCTGAGGGGCCGTCTTTGGGAATGGCGCCCGCGGGCACGTGGATGTGAATATCGATGTCCTTAAACAAGTCATCGGAGATGCCCAGGGTGCGCGCGTTGGATCTTACCCAGGTGAGCGCCGCCTGCATCGATTCCTGCATGACCTGGCCGATCTGGCCGGTCATGGTGAAACCGCCTTTGCCTTTCATGCGGTTGGCTTCGATGAACAGGATGTCCCCGCCGGCCGGCGTCCAGGCCAAGCCGACCGCCACCCCGGAACGCTTGGTGCGCTCGGCGATTTCGGTATCGACCCTGATCTTGATGCCGCCCAGAAATTCCTGCACGATCTCGGGCGTGACCGTGAGCTTTTCGGTCTTGCCTTCGGCGATGCGGCGGGCCTGCTTGCGGCAGATGGTGCCGATGTTGCGCTCGAGGTTTCTCACGCCGGCTTCGCGCGTGTAATGGCGAATGATGAAGCTCAGCACTTCGGGCGAGAATGAAATGTCCTCGGCCTTGATGCCGTTCTCCTCGGTCTGCCGGGGGATCAGGTAGCGGAAGCAGATGGGGATCTTCTCTTCTTCGGTGTATCCCTGCAGCTCGATGATCTCCATGCGATCGCGCAGCGGCTCGGGGATGGGATCGAGCTGGTTCGCGGTGGTGATGAACAATACCCGCGATAGATCGAATGGGACATCGAGGTAATTGTCGCGGAAGGTCGCATTCTGTTCCGGGTCGAGCGTTTCCAGCAATGCCGATGACGGATCGCCGCGGAAGTCGCGTCCCAGCTTGTCCACTTCATCCAGCATGAACACTGGATCGTTGGTTTCGGCGCGGCGCAGGCCTTGCATGATCTGGCCGGGCAGGGCGCCGATGTAGGTGCGGCGGTGGCCGCGAATCTCGGCTTCGTCGTGCACGCCCCCGAGCGACAGCCGCTGGAACTTGCGTCCCATGGCGCGGGCGATGCTGCGGCCCAGCGAGGTCTTGCCTACTCCCGGAGGCCCGACGAAACACAGGATGGGTCCTTTCATATCGGGCTTCAGCCTGCGCACCGACAGGTGGTCGAGAATGCGGTCTTTCACCCGCTGCAGGTCGTAGTGGTCTTCTTCGAGAATGTCGCGGGCCTTGGCGATATCCACTTCCCCGCCCGATGATTTGCTCCAGGGCAGCACGGCCAGCCACTCAATGTAGTTTCGCGTGAGCGAGTAGTCGGCCGAGGCCGGGGACATGCGGGAGAGCCGGTTCAGCTCCTTGGTCGCCTCTTTCTTCACGTCTTCGGGCATGCCGGCGGTCTCAATTTTCTTGCGAAGCTCCTCGGTATCGCGCTGGGTTTCATCCTGCTCGCCCAGTTCTTTCTGGATGGCCTTGAGCTGCTCGCGCAGGTAGTAGTCACGCTGCGACTGCTGCACCTGGTCCTGCACCTCGGTCTGGATCTTGTTGCGCAACTGCTGCACTTCAAGCTCTTTGGCGAGGTGGCGGTTGATCATCTGCATGCGCGCGTACACGTCGCCGGTCTCGAGGATCTCCTGCTTGTCTTTGGTGGCCAGCGAGGGCAGCGAGGAGGCGATGAAATCCACCAGGCGTCCGGGCTCTTCGATGTTCATGGCCACGGTCTGGAGCTCGTCCGACAAGGTCGGCGAACCGGAAACGTTTTCCTGGAACAGGTTCAAGACGTTGCGCTGCAGGGCTTCCATCTCCGGTGAGGATGGAGGAAGAAGCTCGGCGATCGGCTCCACGGTGGCGGTCATGAAAGGAGCGGTCTGGACGAAATCTTTGAGGATCACGCGCTCCAGGCCTTCGGTAAAGACGAAGAGGCTCTGGTTGGGCATCTTCACAACTTTATGCACGGTCGCCAGGGTGCCGATGGAGTAGAGGTCGGCGGGTTGCGGGCTATCGACCCGCGCCTCGCGCTGGGCCACCACGATGATGGTCTTATCTTCGCCCAGTGAATTGATGAGACCCACAGAGGTCTCGCGGCCTACGGTAAGCGGCAGCACCGCATGAGGAAACAACACGGTGTCGCGCACCGGCAGCACGGGGAGCGCGCGTAGCGGGTCGCGTTCCACGACGGCTTCGGCGCTGGTCTTGTTTTCGATATCTGATTTCATGTTCTACCTTCTTTATATGGCATATTTCCCGGCATCCCGGCGGCCTTGCCGATGTGGCGGCGCCGCACGGTCTAATCCCTGTCATCCAGGGCCAACCCATTGGGGTGAGCCACTCCATGGGATGAACCAACCCGATGTTTAGATGCAAGGATGGCTCTCACCGGGCATGCTACTCCCTTAGGGCATCTACGAAAAAGTTTTTGGATGACATAAGATTCTTCTTAGGGAAGGCCTTCCCATTCGGAACCAGTCGGCTGCCCGACTTTATTCTGCAAAAGCCCGGTACACGCCCAAAACCTTGACCATTCCGGCGCGGGAGGCGAGCTTGGCCAGGGCCTGGCGCAGTCGGGAACCGGGCGGCGTGAGCAGATCGGCATAAAAAACGTACTGCCAGGGACGTCCGGGGACCGGACGGGATTCGATCTTGCTCAAATCGATGCCGGCGGCGGCAAAAATCTCAAGCGCACCGGCCAAGGAGCCGGGGACATTTCGCAGGGCAAACGCCAGTGAGACCTTATTGGCGCCCCGGGTAACAGCCCGGTTGCGGCGAACCAGCAGAAAGCGCGTGAAGTTTTTCTTATTATCTTCGAGGCCCGATTTTAGAATTGCGCTGCCATAAACCTGGGCTGCGGTGCGCCCTGCGATCGCGGCCGCATCTTTTGCTCCCTGTTCGATCACGTGCTTCACTGCCCCGGCGGTGTCATAAAACGGCATGGGAACAATTTCCCGGTGGGTAGCGAAAAACTTCCGGCATTGCGCCAGGGCCACGGGATGAGAAAACACGCGGCGCACATCGTTCAAGCGCGTTCCCGGCGGGGCCAGCAGGCAGTGCCGGATTCGAAGATTGAATTCGCGGTGGATGAATACCTGGTCCGCGTGAGCTAACAGAAGATCAAAGTGTTCGGCCACCGATCCCGCCAGGGAATTCTCGATGGGAATGACCGCCGCCGGGGCGCGGCCCGCCAGAAGCTGGTCGAAGACCTCGGAGGAAAATGCACAGGGCATGACCGTGGCCGCGGGAAACATCTCGAGCGCGGCGGCGTGGCTGAAAGAGCCGAGCTCGCCTTGTATAAGCAGCTTCATCTTTGATTGCTTCGATCCCGTTGCACGGAGGAACTCAAAGCTCTGCATAAAAACGATTGCAAAAGAACAATTTTGCCGAGCCTAGGCAACCCTTCGAGCTAAACGTAAGGCGCGATTTCGTTGCGTATTTTCCGCGACCAGAAAATTTACGAGGCCCGAGAACGAGGGACAACCTCAACGGATTAACTCGCAACCAATTGTATGGAGACGAGAAGGATTTAGCACAATGCTCTGGGTTCTTTTTGTTCTGCTTTTGCTTTTATGGCTGGCGGGAATTGTGGCAGGTGTTACCCTGCACGGCTTTCTGCACATCCTTTTGGTATTGGCGGTAGTGACGATGGTTTTCCAGTTGCGACCCGGCCGGTCGGGAGCGGCTTAGATGGGTTCTCCGGAATCCAGAACATCAACGCATAAAAACCAAATGATTAAAAGGAGACTGAAATGATCAATAAAGATGAAGTAAAAGGGAAAATTCGTGAGGAGCAAGGCAGCGCGGAACGTCACATCGGTCAGGCCAATGATGACGTCGGCACCACAGTCGAGGGCGCTGTGAAAGAAGTAGCCGGAAAAGTTCAGAAGGATTGGGGCAAGGCCAAAGACGCCGTGGAAGACGCGCTCGACCCCAACGTTCCGCCCCGACGGCCGTAATTCCTGATATTGACCAATCTGACGGGCGCCTGCCGGCGCCCTCTTTTTTTGCGCCCGGCATTTTCGCAACGTCGGAAAATTGTCAGTGCAGCAACAGATCGGCCGCCACAAAACCAAAAAACACCACCGCAATCACGCCGTTCATGGTAAAAAATGCGGCATTCAATTTTGATAGATCGGTCGACGAAACTAGCGAGTGCTCAAAGGCGAGCAACAAGCCTACGATGATCGTCCCCGCCAGCGCCCAATATCCCAGGGCAAAAATCTTTAACAAAATAAACAAAAGCAAGAGCACCACCGCGTGAAGTATGCGGGAGACGATCAGCGACCGGGCAATGCCGAAGTGCTGCGGAATCGAGTGCAGGCCGTACTGGCGGTCGAACTCGCAATCCTGGCAGGCGTAGAGAACGTCAAACCCCGCCACCCAAAAAGTGACCGCGAGGGTCAGCACCAGGATGCGCGGATCCAGCGAACCGCGCACCGCGATCCACGCCGCCGAGGGAGCGATGCCGAGCGCGAAACCCAGAATCAGGTGCGACCACCGGGTAAAACGCTTGGTATAGGAATAAAGCAGCACCACGGCGAGGGCGACGGGGGCCAGAGAAAACGCGAGCCGATTCAGGCGGAAGGCGGCAAATACGAACAGCCCGCAAAAAAACAATATGAACACGATGACGAACTGGCGGGAGAGCCGGCCCGCCGGCAGCGCGCGCGATTGAGTGCGCGGGTTCGCGGCGTCAATCCCCTGGTCGGCCAGGCGATTGAATGCCATGGCGGCGGAGCGGGCGGAAACCATGGCCACGATGATCCAGAACAATACCATCCAGTGCGGCCTTCCGCCGGCCGCGAGCATGGCTCCGCACATGGCGAATGGCAATGCGAACAGCGAGTGCTCCCACTTGATCATCTCCAGAGTGGTTGCGAAATTGCGTAAGGGGTTGGCGGCCACGGCAGATAAAAATTGTAAACCAGTTGGTCTGACGATCGGATTCAAAGGTAGGCGCAAAAGCGCGGGTCCCGGGCCAAAGAAAAAACGGCAGGACGTAGTTGCGTCCTGCCGTTGGTGTTCCTGGGCCGCGTGTTTTAGTGCGTGCCCTGGCCTGCTACGTACAACTGGTTGTTCACGCTGAACACCCCGGGAACGCTATTCGCCTGGACGCCGGCGATCTGCTTGTCCATGGCTGAGCTTACGACTCCGGTGAGAGTGACGTGCCCGTTTTCCACGACGATCCGGATCGGAGCCTGGGGATCGTTGGCATAACGGTTAAGTGTGGGCGAACCGTATATGGACCGCGCGAGCCGGATGCGCAGCTCGTCATCCATGGGTGAAAGCGGGGCGACGTTGATTTCGTCCACCACGTTTTTTACGCCCGGGGTGGTTTCCACGATGGCTATCGCTGAGGCTCGATCCGGCTCGCTGCGCACCGTTCCGCCCACCACCGCGTTTCCGTTTTGCACGCTGGCGGTCAGTGAATTGAACATGAGCCCCTGGCCGATTCGATCGTAGCGCAACCGGCTGGCAATTTTCTCACCCAGCACGGCATCTGGAACCTGAACGCCACGCACCTCGATCAGGTTGCGAATGCCTTCCACGTGATCAGGCTCATGCGCCTTTTTTTCCGCGCGCATCTTGTCGTAGAAAAGATCGACGTAGCCCCGCAAAGTGATCACTCCATCTTCCACGCTGGAGGTGATGTTCTTGAACTGCTTTTTGGAGTTAAACCGCTTGTTGACTTCATCTTCGATGTGCTGGTCGTAACGTCCGCGGCCGCTAACTGCCGCTACGCGATTGCTTTGCGGCGCCGCGCCCGCCGCGGCGTTCGCCGGTCCCGAGGCCAGCAAAAGACCCAAGCCTAAGACCGGTAGTGCTTTGCCAAGCTTCGTAGTTAACCTTAATGTTTTCAATGTTTTGCTCCTTATGATTGCTCTTTGCATATAGATGTGAACGAGGGATAAAAGGATGAGGTTTATTGTAAGGTTTTGGTAATTCCGCAGGTAACTGACCTCGCTCCAAGTTGGTTTTTGAGCCCACGAAAATTTTCAGCAACCGCACCGGGTGGACGAGAGTTATGTGTCATTCTGACGACCCCCGACTTTATCGGGGTGAGGAAGAATCCCCAGCTAACCCGATGGTTCATCTCCGCCGAATACTGACCACGGTACGATGCGACTGATCCGTACCCGAGGCCGAAAAACCCGGGGGAAATATTTGTGGCCGAGTAGGGGTCCTTCCTCACCCCGATAAAGCCGGGGGTCGTCAGGATGACAACGGGGGAAGGGGGCTTGAACGCCCAGCGGTCGGCGGGGCGATGCGGTCAAAGACTGCACTTAGAGACGTTTCATAGGGCCCGGATGAAAGAAATGATGGCGCTTATTTCTTCCGCGTTCTGACTCGCAGATCAAATCCCAGCACGCCGTTCTGGTCGCGCACCGCCACCACTGACACCTTACGGTTTATGTTGAATTCCACTTGCAGGATTTGCTGCGCTGACTGCGACAGGTTGGTGATGTAGGTCAGGGTCACGTTGTTGGATATCTGTTGCTCCAGGGTGATGCGGGCGTTGGGATTGTTTTCCGGGCCGCCTACCTGGGGATCGATCTTGATTCGGCTCAGGCCAAAGAGTTTCTGCGAGCGGTTGCTGACTGAGGCGCTGCCGGTTTCTCCCAGCAATGCGTTGGATACCGGATCGCCGAAGTTTTGCGCGGGCACCTGTTGGATGGTGCTTTCATCTCGCGTCCTGCCCAGCGCCAGCAGGGCGATCACGTCGGATGGCGGCAGCGGCGGATCGGAACGATACGTGGTGCTCAGCTTATCGGTGCTGCCGTGGAAGCCGATGGTCAGGTCGTATTCCCTGACCCTGGCCGAGGCTTCAAGGTTGATGACCGGCTCGATGCGCACCGGGTTGTTGAATGTGATATCGCCGCGGTCGAGGCGGTAGCGGGTGCCGCTGATGAACACCTCGCCTTCCACGATGTTGATTCGGCCGAGCACCGATGGGCGCGCCACCGACCCCCGCAGATGGATATCGGCGTCGCCGGAAAGCTTGGCCAGCGAAGTCTCGACGTTCAGCTCGGGAGTGGATGTGACCTGCACGTCGAGCCGCATATTATCCACCGGCGAGTTGGAATTCGCCGACGAGGGCCCGGCTTTGCCGCGCGCCAGGTATTGCCCGAAATCGAAGCGCGGGGTCACGCCAAACTTCACCACTGTCACTCCGCCGGAAAGCAGTGACGCCGCGGGAGTGCCGTTCCAGCGCAGGTCAGCGTCGGCGGTGGCGCTGATGCCTGGGGGGTAGCGCATGCGGACACCGCGGATCGTCCCTGTAATGTCAAACAACACGCCTTTCTGATACGCCACAAAACCGCCCAGGCTGATGGTGCCTCCCCCGGTTTTGGCGGTGAGCGAGCTCATCTGCAGGCGATCTTCGTTGAAGACCAGCGATCCCTTGATATCGCTCAGGGTGTTGGGGATGTTGACCAGCGCCAGCCGCGCGCTGTTGAACTGCACCCGGCCCACAACCTGAATCTGTCCGGTGAGGGCAACCTTGGCAAGACTGCCGCCGACGGTCACGCCGATGGTGCTCGATCCGGAAGCGATCAGCTCAGGGTTCAGTGTCTGCAACAGCTTCAGGTTCACCTTGCCAGCGGCGCGCACGTTGACCTGGCGTTCCCCCGCAAGCTGCACCGTTCCCTTCGCCGAAATGTCGGTGTCTTCGCCCACCAGGTGCAACTGGTCGATGGCAATCACCTGGTCGGCCACGGTGAATCTCACCGGCCCGGAATTGGTGAGCATGACGCCCTTGATGTTGCCGGAAAATTTCGAAATCTCGGCGGTGCCGCTCAACTTGCGCCAGTAACGGAGCGGGCCCTGCACCGTGGCCGACCCGGCGACAATGTTGTGTCCTTCGAGATCGCCGGGGATTATGCTCTTGATCAACGGATCGATGTCGAGGTTGGAGAAGGTGGCAGCCAGCTGCGCCGGGAAGTCGCCGCGCATCTCCACATCACCGGTGAGCGCGAGCTGCGCCTGCTTGAGCTGCGAGGTGGCGGTCAGGTGCAGAGTGGATCCGTGGGTCACGGCCTGGGCGATCACATCTCCCGCGGGCTCGCCGTTGGCTACCAGTTTGGTCAAGCGCGCGTCGCCGTCGATGATGGGTTGGGCGGTGGTCCCGGAGGCGCGAACGTGGAAGTTGGCCACGCCCTGCATATCGATTTTTTTGTTCTTCAGCAGCGTGACCCGGGCGAGATCGAAATCGTTGCCCTGTAATTGCAGCCGGATGGCCTTGGTCACCTGGTTGAAGCCGCCGCTGCCGGTGATGTTGCCGGCGGCATGCGAGATCACGATGTTATCGAAATCGGTTTCACTTCCGGCAAAGCGGATGGCCGCGCTGATTTGTTTGACGGGCTCGCCGTAAAGAGTTGCGTCGGTAATCTTGAGAGTCCCCTGGCCGTGGCTGTCGCGCAACGAGCCGGTGACATCCACTGCGAGGTTAAGGGTCCCGGTGACGGGAAGCTGTGCGCCCACAATCGATTCGAGGTCCGCAAGATCCGCGTTGGCAACTTTGGCATGCAGTTCCAGGGGCGAGCCGGGGTCGATGCTGCCGCCGCGCAATCGAACGCTGCCGGCGGCAGTGAGCTCGGTCTGCCCGCGGCGAAATACCGCTGCCTTGGTGGCGATGGTACCGCCCGCATAAGTGATGTCGGCGACGGCTGAATCCCAATGGACGCGCCGGGGCACCTCAGCAGACGCGCCCGGGGCCGTGGAACTTGACGCTTTCACGAAAGAATCGAAGGGGCCGAGATCGACGTGGCCCTGGATTTCCGGAGACGCCAGCCTGCCGCTCAAGTAGCCGTCGAATGATGCGCGCCCCTGCAGTTCGATGGGGATGCGCTGGGCGGCGAGCGACGCGGAGAGCAGCGGACCCACTTCGCTAAGGCTGGATGCGCTGAACAGCACGTGCATCCGTGAATTTTCTCTGCCCAGTATGCCGCTGGCTTGCAGACTTGTGGTCGGGCTCGACAAGTGCAACTGGGTAACATCGGCAACTCCGCTGCCCGCGTGATACATCGCCTGTATCTCGCCGGCCACCGGCATGTGGCCGGCGGGCGCGCGCGCCGGGGGCGCGATGTGCAGATTGACGCGGGTGTCGGCGTTGAGGAGCGATCCGGTCCAGCTTGCCAGCAGGCTGCCGGAAACCGATCCCGCGGGGTGCACGCGCTCGATCGATGTCATCATCGCCGGGGCCACCGCGACCAGGCTCGAAAGCTGCAGACCACTCAACCGCAGGTCGGCTGAGCCGCGCATGGGACCAGCCTTGACCATGACGGGCTGACTGGGCGCCGCTTTCCCTTGAGCGGCCTGGGCAGATGCCTTGGCCTCCGGCGCCTGGTAAGGAGAATTCAGCCAGTTCAAAATTTCGGCGCGACCGCTGATCGATCCGCCCAGCGCCTCCAGCACCAGGTTTTCCAGCACCAGTTTGTCGCGGTCACCCGAATAATCGGCGGTGCTGCTGCTGACCGCCAGCTTCGCGTTCTGGTCGATCCACTGCAAGTCTTTCAAATCGAGCTTACCGGTGGATGCGAACTGGTTCGCTGATACCGTGGCTTTTCCATCCACTCCGAGGATGCCGTTTCGAACCTGGGGCCGGCGCAGGAGGGCGGCAAGTTCCGCCATATCGAAAGAGCCCTTGTAGTTGAACTCTCCCTGGGGATTACGAAGATCGGTAATGGCCCCCCTGCCCGCAAGGTTGGATTTGCCGGAATGCCAGGTGAACGATTGCACGGTCACATGATTGGCTGCGAGAACAAACTTGACCTCGGCGCTGGCGGGAAGAAAGGTCTTATCCGCCAGCCGGGTACGCAGGTCGGCGACGGTGATGATGCCATTGAATTGCTTTTGCAGTGCGTCATACGTCATTTCCGCCAGCACTTTGTTGACCGTGAAATCGAGCGCCATGCGCCGGTTGTTCCACAGCAGCTCGCTGTCCTTCACCTGCAGGCGGTCGATGGCAAGATCAAAAAGTCTTTCCGTCACCGTGCGGTTGCTGACTTGCTTGATCTTGGGTACGGGCTGGTTGGTGGTTCCGTCAGGATAAACAATGATATGAATGATGGCGTGCCCAGCGACCACTTCGCGCAAGCCCACTTCCTGCTTGAACAGCGACAAAATCTTGAGCCGCACCATCAACTCGTCGATATGAGCGTAGGGCACATCATCGGGAGCTTCCAACCCGTGAATGGTCAGGTCGAATGCTTCGAAGCTCAAGTGCCTGAGGTCCCAGCGAAAGTTCTTGATTTCCACGCGGCCGCCGGTGACTAGTTCCAGCTCGGCAATCACCTTGAGCCTGACCTTCTCCTGAAATCCCGGGCCGGTCAAATACAAGCCCGCGGCCACGGTGAGAACCAACAGGAGGACGGCAATCCCACCCCGCATCCACCGGTTGCTTGGATCGGATCGCGGTTGGGGCGGGTTCATGGGCGGCCTCGGAGAGCGCTTTCGACCAACTCAACGCGCGACTGCAGGCGCAGGCTCTGCAGCCAGGCCGCCAGCATGGTATCAATCTGTTTTTCGGTAAGGATTTTTTCAATCGACGCGGAAACCTTCGGCAATGGCGGAGGTTGGGTCCCATTTTTTTTCGCCGGCGCCACGACGTTGAGCTGGTAATACTCGTTAACGCTGGCGGCGTCGATTTTCACCGTGGGACGGAAGCGCAGGTCGATGAATCGCAGGGTATCGACTTGGGTGGCAATATGGGCGGTGATGTCGTCGCTGGTCAGGCCGTAGCCGGCCAGCAGGCGATTCCACCCGGCATCGGCGACCGCTCCGGGAATCTGGGCGCGCGCTTCTTTTACCGCACTCGCAATAGCTTCGGGTCCGGCGCCTCTGAATTTCTCCAAATCCATCTGGCGGCGGATGAGCCACTGGTCGGTCAGGCGCGTCAAGGAATTCTGGCGATCTCCCACCGTGACTTTTTCCAGCGGACGGCCTTCCATCAACGACTCGTAGCGCACCTGGTCGTCCAACTCACTTTGCAGAATGGGATGTTGATCCACCACTTCCACCAGGCGGTCGA
>JBBSHD010000038.1:0-11911 GCA_038253455.1 Terriglobales bacterium
CGAGCACGATCAAGTCGGGCTTGGCCTCATCCAGCATGGCCATGCATTGCTGCCCATTTTCCGCTTGCAGCACAATGTATTCCTTGCCCAGCGCCGCCTTGGCCAGCAGGCAAATATTGGGGTCGTCATCCACCACCAGCACGCGGCGCTTGCCTTCATGTTTAGGCGCATCCGGTTCCGCTACCGATACCGAGGTCATCTGCGGTCCGGTGCCGGTCACAATCAGCTCGCACCCTTCATAGGCGCAAAAAACTGTGAGGTCGTTGCGCCGCAGGGCGGCGAGGGATTTCGCGCGGCGCTCAATCAAGGTCAGCTTGGCGTCATCGTGCAAAGGGTCATGATGAAAGAGCGCCAGCCGCTTGACGCGGGCAGCGGCGGCAATTTCCACCACATATTTATAAGTACTGTGGCCCCAGTTCTTCTTGGCGCTATATTCTTCCGGAGTGTACTGGCAATCGTGAATGACCAGGTCCGCGCCCAGCATGAATTCGGCATGCCGCCGGTCACCTGCGTGAAGAATTGCGCTCAGCGCTCCCGGCTGCGCATCCGCCCGCCACAGCGATTCGGAGTACGGTTCGTGGTCGGTCAGATACAGCACCGAAACTCCATCGGCCTCAATGCGGTAGCCCAGGGTCACAGTCGGATGGTTCAGGAACTGGGTGATCACCCGCACCCCATCGATGTCATGAACGCCTTCAGTGAGCTCGCGGAATTGGATTTTGGCGGGCAACTGGCCCAGTTCCACGGGGAAGTAGGTGAATTCCATTTGCCCGGCCAGCACCTCGCCCAGCGAAGAACCGCCCACGCCTTCAGGAGCGCAAATCGTGAATACATTTCCGGAAACGAACAGCGGCGCAAAAAAAGGAAATCCCTGGATATGGTCCCAATGGCTGTGGCTCAGCAAGACCGTGGCAAGAATGGGTTTCGGCGCCGTGGCCAGCAGGTGCATTCCCAGGCCGCGGATGCCGGTGCCGCAATCGAAGATAAAACGCTTGCCCGCTTTGGTTTCCACTTCCACGCAGGAAGTGTTGCCCCCAAAATGGACGGTCGAAGGACCGGGGGACGCAATCGATCCGCGGGTTCCCCAGAATCGCACACGCATACGTTTACTCTCGCTCCTGTTCTACGCGAACATTATCCAGATATATCTTAAATTCTGCGATGCAAGTGCGCGCCGGTTCCAGCACTTTATCTTTGCCTGCCTGTTCCATCACCGCTCCAATTTCGCTGATGCGATCGAAACCATAACTGGCGCCCGTGCCCTTGAGATTATGTCCCAGGGTGCGGATGGTTTCGAAGTCCCCGGTCTGTTCCGCTTCCAGCAGCCGCCCCAGATCGGTGCGGATATTTTCCAGATAAATGGGAGCAATCTCGGCGATGGCGCTGTCAACATATACGGTAATTCCCGGGGCATCTCCGGGCCGGTCACAAGCCAGGGCGTATTTCTCAATGGCCTCCACCAGCGTTGCCTTACGAATTGGCTTGGTGAGGTGGGTATTGAAGCCCACCTGCACGCTACGTTCAATAGACTCCTTGAAAGCGTCGGCGGTGAGCGCCAGCACGGGCAATCGGGGCCTTCCAGTTTCGCGCTCCCACGCGCGGAACTCGGCGGTGGCCTCGTAGCCATCCATCACCGGCATGTGAGCGTCCATGAGCACCAGATCATAATGTTCTGACATCATCTTGGCGAGAGCAATCTCGCCATTTTCGGCGAATTCGAGCGCGCAAGCCGAACCCTTCAAGTACGCCTGGATGAGGAAGCGGTTATCCGCCGAGTCATCCGCCAGCAAAATGTGCATGGGCGCAAGGTCGGCAGAGGTGGTGGCCGCCATTGCGGGCCCTTCTCCGGCGGTGACGGTAGCATCCTGGCGATCGGAAACGCCAAACTTCGCGGTAAAGAAAAACGTGCTGCCCATCCCCAGTTCGCTTTCCACCCACAGCCGGCCCTGCATCAGCTCCACCAGTTGCCTCGAGATTGAAAGCCCCAGGCCGGTGCCGCCATACTTACGCGTGGTGGACGTATCCGCCTGGGTAAAGTTTTCGAAGATGCTGGTGAGCTTGTCGGCGGGAATGCCGATGCCGGTGTCGCTGATGGCAAAACGTAAATGACCGGGCTCGGGATCGTCAGGATCCTGCTGTACCCCGACATGCAACGAGCCTTGGTCGGTAAACTTCATGGAGTTGCCCAGCAGGTTCAACATGACCTGGCGCAACCGTGTGGGGTCGCCAATAAACCAGGGCGGCAAGTCAGGCGCAATCGAGGAAGTTACCGCCACTCCCTTTTCCAGCGCGCGCACCCGGATCAATTCGGTGGCGCGCCCCACGACATCGGCCAGCTCGAAATCAATCGCCTCCAGGGTGAGATGGCCGGCTTCGACCTTGGAGAGGTCGAGAATGTCATTGATAAGATTCAGCAGGTTGCTGCCCGCGCGCTGAAATACCGCCACATACTTGCGCTGGTCTTCGTTAAGCTCCGAGGCCGACAACAAGTCGGCCATGCCCAGGATGGCGTTCAGTGGCGTGCGAATTTCATGGCTCATGCTGGCCAGAAAATCACTCTTGGCCCGGGTGGCGCGTTCCACCTCCTGGTTCAAGCGGGAGATGGTGTCGTACGACATCGACATCTCGTGGGCGTAAAGCTGTACCTGCTGGCGCTCGTTATAGGTGGCGTCCGCCAGGTCGAGCACGAGGAAGCGGTGCATCTCGCCGTGTTCGCCGTCGCCAGGAGTCAGCGCGTTAAATGCGAAGGCCTGCAGATGATATTCGGTGCCGGCGGAGTCGGACTCGGTCCAGAACTCGGACTGCAGCCGCTCGGAAGAAGTGGTCTTCCAGAACGATTCCGCGATGGGCAAAAACACTTCCAGCATGGTAAAGAGATCGACCAGGATGATCGCTGAAGCGCGGGCGTCATCCTCAGAAACAAGTTGCAGGAACCACGCGGGAGGATCGTTGACGAAGGAAAAGACGCCTTCGGACAGGCGCTCGAACACCGCGAACTGCATCGCGCAGAGGACCAGCGCGGCGGGATCGGACGGAAATTTCGGATCACGCATTGGCAGCATCCAGGGCAGAGGCGGGGCCGCCATGGGTTTGCTTCAGAATTCTTCCCGCCAGGTCGAGAAAAAGCTGTTCAACTTTTTCCCCGGTTTTAGCGCTGGCCAGCAAATAAGACCAGTCCCGCTGGCTGAGAGATTCAAGAGACGCGTCAGTCACCTGCCACTCCTCGCGCAAGTCGGCTTTGTTGATTACGAAGATGAAAGGCACGTCGCCCAGCGCCGCGGCAACCCGCTCCTGCAGATCGATGGCGGCATCGAGCGTAGCCGAGCGAGTGCCATCCGCCACCAGGATGTACCCTGCCGCGCCGCGCAGGTGGACCGGGCGGACCTGGGTCACCGCATCTTCGCCCGCCAGGTCCCACAGCATGAGCGTGACTTCCTGCCCCTCAACTACAAGCTGTTTCTTGTCGATTTTTACGCCGATGGTAGTGTGGTACTTGTCGGAAAAAATGCTGCGGACGAAGCGGGCCACCAGGCTGGTCTTCCCCACTCCGAAAGTTCCCACCATGCAGATTTTTTTCTGAATCATTGGGCCGCGCCCGCCGGGGAGGTAGCCACGCGGAAGGTCACACGGCGGTCAAGCTCGGTGGGGTAATCCCCGCTTTCATGCTCCGGGTCCGAGGTCCCGCGGCCGGCGGGCGCCAGCAATTCGCTGGGAATGCCGCGTTGATGCAGCATCCTGGCCACGATTTCGGCGCGTCCCTGGCTCAGCATGGTGTTGCGGTCTTCCTGGCCGGAGCGGTCGGCATGCCCATACACCTCGATGACGGCCTTCTGGCCATCGGCCAGCGCGGCCCGCTGCAGTTGGGTGATCTGGTCGGCGATGATATCGAGCATCCCAAACTGGTCGGTGCGGAGTTGGGCGGAATTGACCTCAAAACGCAGCACCTGCTTATTCACACTGTCCCTGAGCAGCTCCACTTTGCGGGTCGCGGAAAACTTTGGATCGAGTGACAGATATGGCTCCCAGTGCGCCGCAACTTTTTCCGGCGGAATACTGTAGGCGGTCAGCAGCTCCTTGGGATCGGGAGCGAGCGGATCGCGCAGGCCATTCACCGAATAGCTGGTCCAGCGGCGTTGCGCGTCGGTCACCACGATGCCGGGCTCGGAACGCAGGTTTTGCACGTAAGCAGTCCAGCGGCGATTGTCGCGGATCCGCAGGCCCAGCAACACCAGCAGCAGCAGGGCCAGCGCGGCCAATACATAGGCGAACTTGTGCGACTTGCCGGCTACCTTCGCTTCCTTTCGTCCCAGCAGGCAACGCTGCAGATTTTCGCTCACCCCGGCCAGCGGCGCCGGGTCTCCGTCGAAGGCCTGGAGCTGCGGCCCGAACCGGGCGTGGATGGCTTCAATCTCGCGCTCGAACACCTGCCGCAATTCCGGAGGAGGCAATCCGCTGACCACCGAGGCCAGCAGCACTAGGGGCCCGTGTTGCAGCCATAACTTGAATTCGCCCACCTCCATCACTTCCAGCTCGTCGGATTTTTTCACGCCAAAGGAATCGCGCACGAAATCCTGTATGGCGGTGAGCATGCCCGAGATCAGGTCGGTATCGGCCACCACACCCTGGCTGGCGGCGGCGTACTGGATGAGCAGGCCGGTTTCGCGATGGATCAGAAAGACCTGTTCCACGCGATAGCCCACGCTGCGAGTGAGCGCGATCTCTCCAAAGCTCTTGCCGGAGCGCCAGGCTTCGAGGCGCCAGCGCCAGGCCTCGAACGAAACGCTGCGATCGAGCATCTGGTTGAGTGAATCGAAGCTGCCGCGCAGCGCCTTGGCCACCGCCTTGCGCACGGCTTCGCCGATGATGGGGAAAAGCGAGGTGGCCAGCATGGCCGGGTCGCGCGCCACGGAGATGCGCAACGCTTCTTCGATGAGGGGCTGCAAGGCCACCTGCAGCTTGCGGTCTTGCTTGGCGCGGATGCCTACGGCTTCAGCGATGCTCTTGCTGAGGTCTTCGGCGCGGCCCTGGGGATCGTCGAGCCGGAGCTTGATGGCGTCGAGCTTGGCCAGCTCAGGGCCGACGATGAGATCGCGCAACTGGATGTAACGTTCTTCGGCGCTATCGCCGTCGCCGTTGGCGCCGGGAGCGTGCGCCAGCTCGTCCTGTCGCGGAATGCTGCTCATTGGGCGCAGCTCGTCCTTAGCCGACCCTGGCCGGTTTTACCTTTTCCGAAGGCTCGCCTTCGTCGCTGAGCTGAGTTGCGAACTCGTTGAACAGCGCAGACAAAAGGTGACGGTCGGTCTTGGCGTTGCGCAGCTCATCCACCCGGCGCTCCAGCAGCGCGTTAAGGGCGTCGTGGCGCTGGCGAATTTCGTCCAGCAGCTTGCGCGATTCCGCCATCAACTCGCCCCGCAAGCCGCTGTGGGTTTCGCCGGTGGAGCTGTCAAGATCGCTGATCTTCTTGGCCAGCGCGTCATGGGTGGACTTGAGGTCGCGGTCGATGCTGCTGAGGGTGGTGGCGCGCTCTTCACGCTCTGCCTTCAGCCGGGCCGCCAGCGCCTGGGTTTCGTTTTTGAAAAATTCTTCCAGGGATTCGAAGCGCCGCTTCATGGTCTCTTTCAAATCCGTGGTTTCGCGGACCAGGGTATCTTCGAGGCGGCTAAAGCGCGTGTCGTAGTTCTTGATCTGCGAGCCGAAAAGTATGTCGCGGATCTTCTCGACGCTGGCTCCGGATTCCGTGCCCGTCGCCGCCATGGGACCATCCCCGCCTTCAACCTTGGTTTTGTTTTCGTTAATCATCTTGGGCTTTGCATCGTTCATGTCAGTTCCTTCTAAGGCAATTTGATATCAGGTGATCGCTGCTTGCGCAGGTTCAGGGGCCGAGGACGCGAACCGCGCCCGGAGTACGCCTCGCCGCGAGGGGGACGGCACAGGGCGCGTCAATTCTACGTCCAACCGCGTGTAACGGCAACAATTCCCCGCGCCCAGAACCTTGAAGCTAAGCCCGCCCGAGTATGCCGTAATCGCGTCAGGGCCGAATTTCAGACAGGGCGGCCCGGCCCGCCGGGGCCTGAGCCAAGGTATGCGGCTTCGGTTCCCGACGGCATCAGCACCCAAAGGGTATAAACACCGAGGGCGGTGCCGAAAGGGACGGAGAAGAGCGCCAGAATTCCCAGGATGACCGCCAGCATCCGTGCCCAGGGGGCGCGGTGCATCAGCCCCCATCCCGCGGCGAGACTCAATGCTCCTTTGCAGAGAATGAGAAGGGAAATTCCACTGAGCAGTGGGCGCACGAAGGGCGGAGCGTCTCCCAGGGTAACCACGTGCTGGGTGACAAATACCACCAGCCCCGCGAAAATCAGGAGCACGCTGTACACAATCCACACAATAGAAAGCGTGTGGAGATGGCTTTGCAGCCGGCGCGCGGGAGTGTCCACGGGATCTAAATGCGCCCCTGCCAGGAGCGGATTGGGAGGGATAACGGCGGCCAGGACCGCCGGGGTGCGCTTGCCGCAAACGCTGCAGAATTGTTGTCCCGGGGCAATCTGATTGCCGCAACCATCGCAAAACATAGGGTATGACCTCGCGGAATCACCTTAAGCTCGCTGCCAAGGATACATCAGGATGATGCAGGGTTTTTACTTTTTACGCGCCCGATTAACTTCTCGTTGGAAACAACTTCCAATAATCGATGTAGATTTTTTCCGGGAAAGAATTTTGTTCCTAGTCAGAGCACAGCGACTACCTGCCGCCGGGGTTGCCTAGGGAACAAATCGCAGAAAGGTCACGCCATAGCCAGGCAGCGTAATTTTCATCACCGCGGAGGGGACCAGAGCGCTTTCCGCGGGACCTTTGGTTACGTCGGTGGTGGAGTCGATGGTGAGCCGGGTGGCAGAGCGGAAAGCTCCCAGTTCGCTTACATTAAGGTTCACGGTGCGGCTGGCGCCGCCACTGTCGTTGTCGGCCGCGGTCTTCACCGCGTGATTGGCGATCATCACCACCGTGCTACCGTCACTCTTCTGCACCGCCAGAATTTCCTCGGCGCCGGAATCGGTATTGTCGAGCCTGCGCATCTTTCCCGGCGCATCGCCCAGGTAGCGCGACAACCAGTAATCCACCCAGTAGCTGAGGAACGGCGCCGCGGTCTGCTGGTTCACCTCGCCATACTGTGGATCGGAATAATAATCCCAGTGGTAGAGCGCCCGGGCCCCGGCCTTTCCCAGTTGGGAGAAGACATACGGGCGCCAACCGGCAAAGAACGAGCTTGAGCCGCGCTGGTCGGCCACAAATTTGGTTCCATTACACGCGCTGATTCCGCCGCCTTTGTCGAAGTCGGCGTTCACGTTGTTTTCGGTTACCCAGACCGGCACCGACGCCAGCGCGGGATTGGTCTTCAACTGGGAATACAGATAGCTCACCGTGGCCGCGAACTGCGGAACGGTGTTCAGCAACATCTGGTCGGTGTCATTACGGTTGCAGCTCGAGTAGTAATGCGTCCCCAGGATATCGACTTGCGCCTTCACGTTGGCCACGAACGTGGGCATGGTTTTTTGCGCTTCGGTACCGAAATCGGCGAGTTCCACCGCCACAAACTTCAGGCTCGGGTCCGCGGCCTGCATCGCCGGTACCGTGGTGTTGTAAAGCTTCGCATATTCGGCGGCGGAAATTCCGTTGATATTGGGCTCGTTGTAGATGCCCCAGTAACGAATGGGAAAGGGGCTGGGGGACGCGTGATGCACGCCGCCGGCGTCGGTGAATCCGCCCAGGTTGTAATACCGCACCAGATTCGCGGCGTATCCCGCGAACTCGGTGTACGAGTTATCGCGCAGCACGCCGCCGCTGGTGTACATAAACCCTGGAGCAAACGCCACCTGGAACTCAGGACTGTGATCGGTCACGCTCAAGACCGGGGTCAACACACCGTCGAGCCGGGTGAAATCCCACGTGGTGGCTGTTTTCTGGGGGATGTCCTGCGAGATCGCCTGGATGCGCATGTGCCGCCCGCCAAGCTGGTTCAAGGCGTCGGTGGCGGTGGGGTGCTCGTGGAAAAATGCGTCGCTGAATTCAGCGGGCTGGAACGACGTGGTCATGAACACGTCGAACGTCCCCGTGATATCGGGATGAACCTTCGCCAGCGCGTTGACCACCAGGTTGAGGGAGAATGACCCGTTCGAGGCGGCGTCGGAGGCGAGTATGGGCACCACGTAGGTGCCCGCTGGGGTGCCAGCTACGGTGAATGTGACCTTGCCCGCATTCCCTGCCCCGGGATTTTCGTAAACCGCGGTTACGCCCGGGGGCAGCGGCGAGGCTTTCAGCGTGATGTTGCCGGCATCTCCCGCAGGCCGGGTGATGGTCAAGGTCAGAACAGCGGGTGTGCCGTCAGGCAAAGCATCGAGATTGGCGGCGCCCGCGGTCACCACCAGGGGCTGCGCAGCCGCCGACGCGCTTCCGCTATTCATCGCGCCCCCACCGCAGCCGGCCACGAAGAGCAGAAAACCGGATAACAGTGCGAGGCGGATGCGGGGCATACCTTGTTTTACCCGACCGCACCAAAGGATGTCCACGGGCTGCGGAAAAATACACAGGGTGTGCACGGCGGCGAATAATTTTCCGATTCTTGTAGAATCCGACTGAACTTCTAATCTTGGCGGAGGCGCCATGTCGCGCAATCCTATTTCGACCCTCTTGATAATGCTCCTCCTGGCTGCAGTCCCCGGGGATGCGCAAACTCAGTCTGCGTCGCGGCTGGAAGCCGCTGCGGCGCAACGACTGGAAGCGATTCGCGAACACCCGCAGTTGCTAGTCCCATTTTTGCGGCAGTTGCCCAAGGGTGGTGACCTGCACAATCATCTCAGCGGCGCGGTCTATGCCGAGAGCTTTTTGCAATACGCCGCGGATGACGGATTGTGCATCGACGCCCTGGCGCTGGCGTTCGCGCCCGCTCCCTGCGATGCCGCTCACGGACGCCCCCCGGCCAGCCAGGCATTTGCCGACCCTGTTCTCTACCGCCAGATGATCGACAGTTTTTCCATGCGGCATTTCGTCCCCGGCCCGCAGTCGGGACACGATCATTTTTTCGACACCTTCGGAAAATTTCGGCTGGTCTCACGCCCCGCGCACCTGGCGGAGATGCTGGCCGAAGTGCGCGCGCGCGCTGCCGCGGAAAACGTTTTATACCTCGAATTGATCCTCGACCCCACCGGCGGCGCCGCCGCGCGCTTCGCAGCCGGCGCCCCAGCGCCTGAAGCCAACCTCGAAGCAGCCCGCGCGCGCGTGCTGGCCGCCGGATTGAACGAAGTGGTGAACAACGCGCGCGTGAATCTCGACCAGGCCGAAACTAAATCGCAATCCCTTTTGCATTGCGATGCCCCGGCGCCCGGCCAGGGCTGCGCCGTGGTGGTGCGCTACGTCGCCGAAGTCCATCGGGGCTTGTCGCCCGCTCAGGTTTTTGCCGAGATGATCACGGGGTTTGAGCTCGCCGGAAAGGATTCACGCCTGGCCGGGGTCAACCTGGTCATGCCGGAAGACGCCTACGTCGAAATGCACGACTTCGATTTGCACATGAAGATGATGGATCACCTGCATGGCGTGTATCCCCGGGTACACATCAGCCTGCATGCCGGCGAGCTCGCTCCCGGCCTGACGCCGCCTGAAGGCTTGCGCGATCACATTCGAAAATCCATCGCGCTGGGCCACGCGGAGCGCATCGGTCATGGCGTCGATGTGATGTATGAGGATGAGGCCCGCGGGCTACTGCGAACCATGGCGCAGCGCCACATCCTGGTGGAAATCTGCCTGACCAGCAACGATGTGATCCTGGGCGTGCGTGGGGGCGACCACCCGCTGCCTGCGTATCTCCGCTATGGCGTGCCGGTGGCCATTGCCACCGACGACGCCGGGGTCTCACGCTCCGACATGACCCAGGAATATCTTCGCGCGGTGGAAACTTATGGGCTGGGCTACCGCGAGCTGAAGAACATGATTCGCGACAGCATCGAATACAGTTTTCTTTCCGGCGCCAGCCTGTGGATGGGCTCAGACCGTACCGGACCCAACCGCCGCATGAACTCCGCATGTGCCGGCCAGGGAGCGGCGGCAATTCCATCGGGACCCTGCAAGTATTTTCTGTCGCAAAGCGACCGCGCCACCGTGCAATGGAAGCTGGAGCAGGAGCTCAGGAAATTCGAGGGCGCGGCAAGCGCAGTTGATTAGAGATAAATATCTGGAGCCGAAGACGGGAGTCGAACCCGTGACCTACGGTTTACGAAACCGTTGCTCTGCCAACTGAGCTACTTCGGCCTTGTTTTCATTCTAGCAAGCACCCAGCCGAAGTGGGGAATCACTCGCAGCGATCGCACCGTCGCAAGAATCTATTGCTTAAGCTCCACCAGGGTCGCCCCGGCCCCGCCTTCGTGATGCGGAGGCTCGCTTACCTTGTTCACATGCGGATGAGTTTTCAGAAACTGGCGTAGCGCTTTGCGCAGGATGCCCATTCCACTGCCGTGCACGACCCTCACCTGGGAATGGCCGGCCAGGAATGCGCGGTCGATGAATTTCTCCACGTTATCTGTGGCTTCCTCTACGTTCTGGCCGATCACGTTGATCTCGGATGCCGCCTGTCCCTCGCCTTCAGCCAGCGACACCGAAATTCCCCGTGCCCGCGCTGACTGCACCGGGGTGAGCGCCGGCTTTTCCTGAAAATTCCTGCCGCCCACGATTTCGGCTATGTCTTCGCGCGGCACCTTCATCTTCATCGCGCCCATTTCCACTTCGAGCATGGCTTCATCGATCTTGCGCACCACCCGCGCGTTGCGCCCCAGCGATTTCAACTTCACCGTGTCTCCGACCTGGATGTGCTTGACTTCATGAGGACGCGCGTTCTCATCGCCCACATCAGCGCCGGTGTGGTGCGCCACCACGCTGGAATTGAATTGTTCCTTGAACTCGCGCCGCAGCTTGGCGATCCTCCGTTCGGCATCTTTGGATAGCTTTTGCGCGGCCGCGCGTTCCTGCACCGCCCCCACCGCCTCGCGCGCCTGGTATTCGAAATCGCGCAGCAGGGCTTCCAGCTTTTTTTCCAGCTCGCGCACCTTGGCGCGCTGCTCGGTCATGCCTTCCGATTGCAGTCGGTGTTTCTCGGTTTCAGTTTCCTTCTGGGCGCGGCTCAAGGTGAGCCTCTGCTGGCTTAGCTGGGTGACTTCTTCGTGCAAGCGGTCGAGGAAGGTCGAAATCTCACGGGTCTGGGTGCCCATGCGGGCGCGGGCGGCATCGATGATCTCCTGGTTCAAGCCCAGGCGCTGGGCGATGTTGATTCCCGCCGACGCTCCCGGCACTCCCAGGCGCAGGGCGTAGGTGGGTTGCAGGGTTTTTTCATCAAAGCCCAGCGACGCGTTGAGCACTCCATCGACGTTGGCGGCATACACCTTGAGCGCGGTGAGGTGGGTAGAAATGATGGTGAGGGAATCGCGCACGCGAAAGTGGGCGGCGATGGCGACGGCCAGGGCCGCGCCTTCCTCGGGGTCGGTGGCCGAACCCAGCTCGTCGAGCACCACCAGCGAATCGCGGGTGGCGGTGCGCGAGATCAGGTCGATGTTGGTGACGTGCGCGGAAAACGTTGAGAGGTTTTGCTCGATCGACTGGTAGTCGCCGATATCGGCCAGCACCGCGTCGAACACCGGAAACTGCGCCCGCTCGGCGGGCACCGGGATGCCGGCTTGCGCCATCAGCGCCAGCAATCCCACGGTCTTCAGGCACACGGTCTTGCCGCCGGTATTGGGTCCGCTGATGATGAGCTGGCGCTGCTCGCCTGACATCGAGAGGCTGATGGGAACGATCGTTATCTGCCTGCGGCGCAGGTTGCGCTCGAGCACGGGATGGCGCGCATTTTCCAGCAGCAGGCCGGCATCGGTAA
>JBBSHD010000039.1:0-11902 GCA_038253455.1 Terriglobales bacterium
AGCCGCGCCGCCAGATGTCGGTGCAGTTCTCCGGCGGCGAGCCCACCCTCTCCCCTTATTTCCTTGACGCGGTGCGTTACTCGCGCAAGGTGGGCTACAACAGCGTGCAGGCAGCCACCAACGGAATCGAATTCGCCAAGAGCCCTGAGTTCTGCAAGCAAGCCGCCGAAGCCGGGCTGCGTTACGCCTACCTGCAGTTCGACGGCATCGGCAACGAAGCCAACTCTCACCGCGCCGTGGGCAACCTGTTCGATGTTAAGCTGGCTGCCATCCACAACCTGCATGCGGCGGGCGTAGAGATCGTCCCTGTGACCACCATCATCAACGGCATCAACAACGAGCAGGTTGGTCACATCATCCAGTTCGCGCTCGACAATCCCAGGATCATCTCTTTCCTGTCATTCCAGCCGGTGTCGTTCACCGGACGCGATGAGGCGGTCACCGATGAGCGCCGCACCGCCCAGCGCTACACCCTGTCTCACCTAGCGCACGACGTGAAGACCCAGACCGGTTTGGGCGAGCCCATTCGCGACTGGTTCCCCATTTCGTTTATGAGCACCTTCTCTGACTGGGGTGATCTGGTTCACGGCCCCAACGCTGATTGGGGACAACTGAGCTGCGGTTGTCATCCCAACTGCGGCATAGGCATGGCCGTGATGATCGACAAGGAAACCAAAGAAGCCAAGCCCGTCACCGCGTTCTTGAACGGCGGCCAGCTGGCGCGCGACGTTGCCAAAGTCAACGACGCCGCTCGCGGCAAGTTCCTGTCACTGGCCGGCATGACCCTGGCCCTGCTCAAGAACTACGATCCGTTCCAGTCGCCAACCCATTTCCGCCTGGTTGACCTGTTGAAGAAATTCGATAAGGCCTTCGGCGCCACCGGACACGACTACGGCAAGGTAACCCCGGACCGCACCGGCAAAGACATTGAAATCCGCCGCCAGGACCGTTGGAATTTCCTGTTCATCGCCGGCATGTGGTTCCAGGACCTGTTCAACTACGATTTTCGCCGCACCGAGCAGTGCATCATTCCCTACGCCACCCAGGAAGGCGAGATCAGCTTCTGCGCCTATAACACCGGCGTGGGATGGCGCAACATTATCGAGAAGATGCACATGACCGCCACCCTCACCAAGTGGTATGAGGACCACGGCAAACATGAGATCTTCGCGGGCGGCAAGTCGGTAGGCCTGGCCAGCATCGATCACAAACTGGCGTTGAATCAGGAGCACGTGATCGCCGAGCGGCAGCACGATCTCGATTCCAAGGGCATCGCCAAGACCGCGCGCGAGGAAAAAGTCCGCGCCCGCGATCTGAAACAGCAGGCCAAAAAATCAGCCGAGGATGCGCAAATGGAAAAACTCTACCGCGAGCACATCCTGAAAGAGAAACCAGCCGAATCCAACTTCGTCTCCCTGAACACCTTGATCGCTTCAGCGCCGGAGAAGAAGGAAGAAGTCAGCGAAGTCGCCGGGGACTAAGCATCTCCGTTCAGCAAAAAAGGCCGCGCGAAAAGCGCGGCCTTTTTTGTGCAACCGCTACCAAGTAGAACAGGGATCGTCCCGAGATTGCGTATTTCTTCCTATGCAGGAGTTCATTTTGAGCGTCCAGCCAATTGCCGGTTCGCAGACCACACAGCCTTTGCTTTACAATCTCACCATGTCCCATCGCCTCCTGCCCCTGGTTCTTCTGCTGGCTCTTTCCGGATGCTGGGAAAAACCCGCCACCACAACCTGGGTAAATGCCACTGGTCCCGAATCATTTGAGCGACTGATGTGGAAATCAATCCAGGCTAAAGATTGGGTTGAAGTCGAATCTCGATTGGCATCGACCCTGGTGACCATCGATGAAGGCCGGGTTCGCGACAAAACCCAGACACTTGAACAGCTCAAACAACTGGAAATCACCGACTACGTGCTCGGAGATTTTGACGTCAAACCCGATGGGGCGGATGCCATCGTTACTTATACCGTCATGGTGCACGGAAAATTAGGGGGCCAGCCCCTGCCCTCGACCGCCCGGCGCTGCATGACCGTCTGGCAGCAGCAGGGCAAGGGATGGGCGGTGATCGCCCACGTCGATGCCGGGCCCGCGCACGGCGTCTCCGAATCCGCCGCACCTTCCGGGGAGACGAAGTAGCAGGTGGCGGAATTCTCTGCCTCTCAGCGCCGGCGCTTCCGCTCTAAATTACTGCGATGGTATGACGACAACCGGCGTGATCTTCCCTGGCGCCGCACCGCAGACCCTTATGCCATCTGGGTCTCAGAAATAATGTTGCAGCAGACCCGGGTCTCGGTTGCCACCAGCTACTACCTGAACTTCATGAGGTTGTTTCCCAGTGTTGAGGCCCTGGCCGCGGCTGACGAATCGAAAGTCTTGAGCGCCTGGAGCGGCCTGGGATACTACCGGCGGGCCCGCATGTTGCACCTCGCCGCGCGCCGCGTAGTCAACGAGTTCGGCGGCGAACTGCCGCGGACCGCTGATGGCCTCCGCCAACTGAATGGCATCGGACGCTACACCGCCGCCGCCATCGCCAGCATCGCCTTCCAGCAGCCCGCCGCGGCGGTCGATGGAAACATCGAACGGGTGCTGTCGCGAATATTGAAACCCCTGGCAGGCAAGCCCGGCGGAGGGGAAAGGGAAAGGCCGTGGCAAGCCGCCGGTGAACTCCTGTCGCCGCGGCGCCCCGGAGATTTTAACCAGGCAATGATGGAGCTGGGCGCGACCAGTTGCCTGCCGCGCGAACCGCTTTGCACGCAGTGTCCGGTTCACGATTTTTGCGCGGCCCCAGCCATGAGCGCTCGGGAAACGGGTATGGCATTAACGCGATCAGAATCCAAACCAAACAGAAAAGTTCGCCAAGTGGCCTACGCCCTCTCGAGGAAGAGAGGCAGGGTGTTGCTGTTACGCCGGTCATCCGAGGCCGGCCAAATGCCGGCCATGTGGGAGCTGCCCCCCATTGCAAGGGCAGAGCAGCGCGATCTGCCGGCACCGGTGTTGAAGGTGAACCACTCGATCACCGACACCATTTACCGCGTCTCAATCCACTTGATCGAAGAAACGCAAGCCAAAAAACTTTCGCAATCACCACCGTCGATCAGCAGCCATGACTCTCAACCGGCGTGGGTTCATTTAAGCCAGGTACACACCCTTCCGCTGACCGGGCTATGCAGGAAAGTTCTGGGTCTTTGCATGACTACGACCATTCCCTCCTCATAAAAAAGAAACCAGCGGTGCAGAGCCGCCCTTGCATCCTTAACTCGCGGTTTTTCATCTTTACTTACAGGAGACAAAAAAATGTCCGCTCTCGAATCCGGCGCCTCTGCGCCCCCGATTGATCTTCCCCTGCTCGATGGAAGCGAATTCTCGCTTGCCGAAGCCCGCAAGAAAGGCCCCGTGCTGGCCGCATTTTTCAAGGCCGCTTGCCCCACCTGCCAGTTGGCGATGCCGTACCTCGAAAGAATCTATAGGGCCTACCCGGGAGAGAAATTCACCCTGCTCGGCATTTCGCAGGACGACGAAGATACGGCGGCCAACTTCGCCCGCACCTTCGATGTCACTTTTCCCATAGCGTTTGAAGATACGAACACTTACAAATTTTCCAACGCCTACGGATTGACTAACGTGCCCTCCATATTCCTGGTAAGTCCGGAAGGCAAGGTCGAGTCATCTTCGGTGGGCTGGTCGAAAGCTGAGATTGAACAAATGAACGCGGCAGTCGCCAGGGCCTCGGGCTCCGAGGTGAAGTCAATCTTCAAGCCGGGTGAGAGTGTCCCCGACTTCAAGGCTGGTTGAGGATCGAAAAATTAGCCTGCGGTCGCAGGCACGGGAAACGTGGCCCGGGTGGGCTATTGATCGGAAGGGGCGGAAAAGATCTGCTGTAGCTTCTGTGGTGTGAGGAGCTCTTGTAGTGAGCTGGCGCCAAACCTGGGTTTCAGGTCATAAAAAGAGAACTCCCTCCAACGCAAGGGATTAAAGCGGTAAATGTATACATACCGATCATCCTTCCACTTGCCGCTACTTTCGGTCTCTTCTCGCGGAAGAAACCCTTCCGGCTCAAAATCAATTTCGAATGCCATGGCGTTAGTTTGGTCGTTTACTTCTATGGGGAGGTGGATGTTCGTCGTAAAGTCTTCCGGTTCGCATGACGAATTGATTTGAGCACACCATTTCTTGTCCATCACTTTTTCCAGCCGCACGCCATATGCGTCTCTGAATGGATCGTTCTTCAGCGGATAAATCTGTCGAGAGTTGTGCGTAACCGGGTTGTACTGATACAGCTTCTCTGAATGAATAGAGGCAAAGTGCACCATGTTGCCGATATATACAAGCATCCCATTCTTGAAGAACGTCTCCGAGAATCCCGCAAGCGTCTGGTTGATTTTGTAATCATGATCCAAAATGACCAGGCAGGCCGCAGATGGCGACATATGCAAGGCTCATGTAGTACTTCCGGCGATTGCTCTGAAGCTGCGTGACTGAACCGATGCAGTCAGTCTGCACCTCTTGTCCAGGCCCGCCGAAACCCTTCAACTTTAGGTCGGTCAGGGCAACGTTGCTCCACACTCGGGTCTGTTTATCAAAACGCGTAACAAACAGGGGAAAACGAAAAACATTGGACTGGTTCGCAAGATAATATGCGATTACGAACTCCCGGTCGTTGTCGAGCTTTTCGTAACTTGTTATCGAAGAGTTGAGATTAGGAATCGAAGCTTCAGGGCTGGGAACATTGCTTTGCTTGATCACATCCGCCAGAGATGGGCCTTGCGCGGAGCGCAATCAACAAATGTTATTCCGGCGAGTAGCGCAATCAGTGCCGCGGTTTGCCGAATCATCTTGAGCTTTCGGAACCCATAACTCTGGGGGACGCAGTCAGTCTTATTTCTGATTGACGTAGTTGACCACGATGGTGGGCGAGAGCGAATCCGCGTACTTGCGAATGGTACTCTTCCAGAAGATGTACGGGAAAAAACCGTACGCCTCGTAGCGGCCCAGCAGCGATTTCATGTCCTTGTAGTCGAGGAACTGCACGTGGTCCTCGCTTTGCAGCGCCGCTGCCGGAACTCCCAGCCGTTCGAAGAACTGGTAGATCCAGAGACCGCGGTTGGGTGTGGTCATCAGCAGAATGCCTTCGGGCTTAAGCGTGCGCTTGATCTCGCCGAGGGTGTACGCCGGGTTTTTTAAATGCTCGATGACCTCCGAGCACCATACCAGGTCAAATTCGCTGTCCGGGAAAGGCAGCTCCTCATCCGCATTGACCCTTAATCCGGCCGGGTATTGAGGATCAAGGTCAACCGACGTGACCGCATAGCCCTTGCGCTTGAGTTTTTCCGACCAGTAGCCATCGCGGCACCCAAGGTCGAGCGCCTTCCTGCCGTGGCCATCAGGCACCATGTCAAAAGCTATTAACTTCCCCTTGGTGCGATAGCGGACCTCGAACTGGCCCAGGTCAAATGGAACCTTCTTCAATTGCCTGACCACTTTTCGCAGCGTGGAATAACTGGGTTGCACCGGAAGACCTCGTAAACTCGCTAACTCCATTTAAACCCCGCGCGAAGAGAAAATGTTCGTTTATTTCGCAATGTTTTGTAAATTTACGATCGTTGCTTCCGCCAGGGACTTCTGCCCCGGGACCAGAGGATGGTTCACGTAGAGAGCTTTCCCCCCAATATCGCCCATTTTGTAGCTGCGATCAGGCGGAAGCCTGATGAGGGCCTCGCGCCCGTAAGGCGGAGGCGCCAGCAGAAATATCCGCTGCGGGCTCGCCCACAGCGAGGGAAAATCATGGTCGTCGAGAAAAATTCTGGGCGCGTCTGGATAATATGACCCAAACTCCAGGTTATTGCGCCGGCCATTGAAAATTAACGCCTGCCGTCCGGTGTAGTACGCCAGGCTGGAGCCCGAATCGAAGTTTCCGTAGATGACGATTTGATCCTGGGGCCGCAAATAAGGAACCACGATATTTGCCAGGGGCCGCGAACCCAACTCCGGCCCAAACGTCCCATAAGCCGAGTTGGCGGAGAAAATAAAGACCGCCATCGCCATCGCGGTCGTCACGTTGGCCGCCAGGGGCCTGCCGGCGCGGCGCAACAGCCAGGCGCCGGTGAAGCCCACGAAAAATGCGACGGCCGCCCCGGTCGCGGGACCGCGCAGCAGCGCGAAGGCTTTGGGCGTCAGGTCAAACAGGTGGGCCATCGAGACCCGGTAAAAATCATCCTGGTGCGCGCTTAGAAGTTGGGAAATGTCGCCCTCGGGTTTCACGCCGAAGGATGTGGCGACGGCATAGCCCAAAACCGCCGCGAGCGTCGCCCCTAATAGCGCAAGCAGGGCCTGGCAGCGCCGCGCGCTCACCGGCTGCGAGTACTCCGAACGCGCCAGGCCCATGCCCAGGAGCAGGGCCACCGCCGGCCACGCGCCGAAGCTGTAGTACTCCATGCGGGAGCCGCCGAGCACCGAGAAGAAAAGGAAGATGACCAGCATCCACAGCACCACGAATAATTGCGCTTGTTCCTCGCGGGAAAGGCCGGCGGCGCCGGCCCGCGTCCACGCCAAGCGCAGCGGGCGCCAGGCAAAAAATGTCAGCGGCAAAAAAACGCTCCAGGGAAAAAACCACGCCAGGTGAGCGCCCAGCCACAGCGGCAGCGGTACCGCGCTGTAATCCGGCGGATAGCGCGTCCCCATTGCCCGCATGAAATGCTCACTGATGAAGTATTCGTAGAAAAACCCCGGCGCCCGCCGTATGGCGATCCAATGCCACGGTACCGCAATCATCAGGAAGATAAGACTGCTGGATAATGGACTAAGCTCTCGCCAGCGCTTAGCACCGCGCGTAACCAGGATGAACAGAATGATCGTCCCCACGGGAAAGATCACGCCGATGAGGCCGCGGGTGAGCAATGCCATGGCGGTCAGGACCGCGCATCCCCACATGCGGTATCGCTGTGACGCCGGGCCTGCCGCGGAGCCGCTGCCGCCTTCCAGCCACCCCCGCAGAAAAAGATAAAAGATGGCGGTAAATTCCAGCGCGTAAATAGCTTCCGGAATCATGATGCGGGTGAATATAAAAGTTCCCACGCTGGTCGCCATGACCAGGCCGGCATAAAAGCCGGCAAGCGGCCCGAAGAAATGGCGGCCCATGAAAAAGATCATCGCCACCAAGGCAACCACGGTGAGCGCAAGGGGAAGGCGCGTGGCAAATTCTCCCTGACCCAGCACCGCGTAAGTGGCGGCTACCAGCCAGTAATGGATGGGCGCCTTGGCCAGCCAGCGGATGCCATTCATGTGCATGACCACCCAATCGCCGCTCTGCAGCATCTCACGTGCGACAATGGCGTGGGACGAATCAGCGTCATCGAGAAGTGACGGCCTGCCCGCTGCCCCCAGATAAATGATGGCAGTCAAAACCAGCAGAAATAAAAGCAAGAAGCGGGTGATGCGCGGTGTGAATTCGCGCTGCGCCGCGGTAGCGTGTGGGAATGTTGGGATCGAAGGTACCGAAACGCCAGGGTCAGCAGAAATAATCGGAGGCTGCCTGTGCACAGGTGGGGGAAGAGCGCCAAAATCCATAAGAATTCATAGCGAAGAAATGCGTTTCGTCCTGTAATTCGATCATAGCATGAGGCGCGCAGCCCTCAGCGCATGCTTCCCCAGGGTGGCCAATAAGGGTGGCCAATAAGGGAGAAAACCTGCCGGCAATCCCGGCCCACAAGCGCGTTCGTACCCACTGAACTTATGAAAAAAAGCCGTCTCATCGCGCTGGTCCTGGTCGCCATCAGCGCCATCCTGCTGTTCCAGCAGTGGCACACCTGGCGAAAATTTCAATGGGACACTTTCCGCGAGCAGATCTCCGCCGTCCACATAACGCCGGTACTCATCGCGCTAGTGCTGGTCTATCTCGGTTACGTGGTGCGGGCATGGCGCTGGCAATTATTTCTCAAGCCCATGCGCAACACCACCATCTTGAACCTGCTGTCGCCGACGATCATCGGCTTCGCCGGTCTGGCGTTGATGGGGCGCCCCGGAGAGATGGCCCGCGTGTATCTCATCGCCCGCCGCGAACGCCTGTCAGTGCCGTCGCAGCTCGCCATCTGGACCATCGAGCGCGTCTTCGATCTTTGCGCATTCGCCATTTTGATTGGCCTGGCGATTTCGACCGCCGGCGACGTTCGCAGTCTTCCTTATTACGATCGTTTTCGCGCCGCCGGGATCATCCTGCTACTTCTGGTCGCCGCACTGGTGGCCACCGGGTTACTTTTGCGCCGCCACGGTCCGGATGCCATTGCGTATTTCGAGCGCCGCTTTTCCAACTCCGCATCCGCCGCCATGGACCGGGTCAAGGCCGGCTTCATCGCTTTTTGCGACGGGCTGCAAACCGTAAACGGCATCAATGCCTTCCTGGCGATCGCCGCGCTATCCATCGTGATGTGGATTTCCATAGCGCTCGCTTATTGGGAAGTCGTCCACGCATTCCCGTCGCCTCTCGGTGATCTCTCCATGGCGCGCGTCTTCATGCTGATCGGCTTCGGCATGGTGGGTTCGCTGGTGCAATTGCCGGGAGTGGGAACCTCACAGTTCGTCATCGTCGCCGTCCTCATCAACGTCTTCGATATTCCCTCGGAGCAGGCGGTAAGTTTCGGAATATTGCTGTGGCTGACTACCTTCATGGCGCCGGTCCCGGTGGGGCTCGCCTTGCTGCGCCACGAACATCTCACCCTGCGCCAGATGTCAGCCGCGGAAGCCGGCTAGCAGCGCCGGTCCGGTCAGAACTGGAAACTTCTCTCGCCAGCTTGTAAAATCTCTGTTCCCGCACTGTCTTCCATACAATCAAAGCGCAAGAATTTAAAATCAAGGCTGGAGCGTGTCATTGGTAAAGCAGGCCAAACCCGGCAAGGGCGTAGTCATCATCGGCGCCCAGTGGGGAGACGAAGGCAAGGGCAAGATCGTCGACGTGCTGTCGAAAAATTTCTCGGTGGTCGCCCGCTATGCCGGCGGCCATAACGCCGGCCACACCGTAATCATTCATGGCAGGAAATTTGTGTTGCAGCTTGTCCCTTGCGGGGTACTGCGCCGCGGCTGCCGCAGCGTCATCGGCAACGGTGTGGTGCTCGATCCCATCGCGTTCCTCAAGGAAGTGGAGACCCTGCGCCAGGCCGGCATCGAGCTCGACGGCAGCCTCTTCGTCTCTAACCGCGCCCACGTCATCCTGCCCTACCATCGCATGGTGGAGCTCGCCGCCGAGAATGCTCCCGGCCGGGTGAAGATCGGCACTACATCCCGCGGAATCGGCCCCGCCTACGAAGACAAAATGGGCCGCCGCGGATTGCGCGTCGCCGACCTGTTTGAGCCCCAGTTGCTGCGCGACACCATTCGCAACGCCTGCCAGGAAAAAAATACCATCGTCCACGCTCTTTTTAATGCCGAACCAATCGATCCCGATCGCATGTATGACGAATACGCCCGCGCCGCCATCCAGATCGCGCCCTTTGTCGCCGACACCGCCGTACTGTTGAATGCCGCATTGCGTGACGGACAATCGGTGATGTTCGAAGGCGCGCAGGGCACGCTGCTCGATATCGATCACGGAACGTATCCCTTTGTGACGTCATCCAGCGCGACGTCAGGAGGCGCATCCACCGGCACCGGCATCCCACCCACCAGCATTGGCTCGGTGATTGGCATCACCAAGGCCTACTGCACCCGCGTGGGAGAAGGCCCGTTTCCCTCGGAGATCCACGACGCCATGGGCGACCACCTGCGCGCCCGCGGCCAGGAATACGGCGCCGTCACCGGACGCCCCCGCCGCTGCGGATGGCTCGATCTTCCGCTGCTGCGCTATTCCGCGATGATCAATGGAATCGACTGGCTGGTAGTGACCAAGCTGGATGTGCTCGATGACCTCGATGAGATCCCGGTATGCACCGGCTACAAGATCGGTGGGAAAAAAATCACGGAAATGCCCGCCGAAGCCAACGGCTTCGACAAGATTGAATGCGTGTATAAAAAATTACCAGGATGGAAGACCTCGACCGAAGGCATCACCACTTTCGCCAACCTCCCCGCCGAAGCGAAAACGTATCTGAAATTCATAGCTGCCGAAACCGGCACGCGAGTCGGCATGGTCTCAACCGGCCCCGATCGCGCCCAGACCATCTGGGTAGATGAGTTTGTCGAGGCGATAGGGCGTCCGGTTTAGTCAAAAGCAGCCCGGGCAGAAATACCTGCACTCGATTTGAATCCATATCGGTCGCGCAGGTCTCCGCCCGAGCAAAGATCTCACCCATCAGCCGAGGGGTGGGATTTCTCCCTCGGGCAGAGTTTTGCGCGACTGTCTGGATTTTCAGCTTGTGCCCCACCCACTCCGCAATCATTTACCCTGAGATCACAATGCCCGAACTGCCCGAAGTAGAAACCGTGGCCCGCGGCCTCCACCGGCTGGTTTCCGGAGACACCATCGAAGCCATCTGGCTCGCCGATTACCCGGAGCCGCTGAAGTCGCCCGCCGCCGACATCAAAGGCGCCCTGCGCGGCGCTCGCATCGCCGGGGTGCGCCGCGTTGCCAAGCACATCGTGGTTGACCTCACCCGCCGCAATAAGAACGTCGCCCAATGGATCGTCCATCTGGGAATGAGCGGGCGGCTGCTGGTGACCCGCGAAGAAGATGACCTGGCCAAACACACCCATGCCATTGCGTCGCTTAAATCCGGCCGTCAGATCCGGTTTGTCGATCCGCGCCGCTTTGGCAGGCTTTCGGTGACTGCGCCCGGCGAGGAGTTCGCGGCTGCAGGCAAAGAACCGCTGCAGATAAAGTTCGACGAATTCTCCCGGCTGTTTCGCGGGCGCAACACGCCCATCAAGAGCGCGCTGCTCAACCAGAAATTGCTCGGCGGGGTAGGGAACATCTATGCCGACGAATCACTTTTCCGGGCGGGAATTCGTCCCCGCCGGCGTGCCGCAAAGTTAACTTCCGCGAGCATGCGGCGGCTCTACGATTCGCTGCGCGAAGTATTGCGCGAAGCCATCGCCGCCAAAGGATCGTCGGTATCGAATTACGTGAACGCCAGCGGGGAATCAGGCTCGTTCCAGTTCCATCACCGGGTCTATCGCCGCACCGGCGAGCCCTGCCTGCGCTGCAAAACTGCAATCAAGAGAATTGTGATCGGCGGGCGCAGCACTCACTATTGTCCGCACTGCCAGAAGTAAATTGTCTTTGACATTACCCGGGCCAACGTCGGGAAGAGTTAACATGGGGTGTAAACAAATAGTTATGATTGACCGTGAAATTTTCGAGGGACTTTCCGATTTAAAACAGGGCAGGGTGCGCGGCCCGTACAAGTCCGCCTCGACCATGACTGCTTCGCTTCGCCGGATGGCCGACGTTAAGAGCGGCCAAGCGCAATCGAAGAGAGGGCCTGCTACGCGAAAAAAGCTGAAGAAAGCTTAAGCAAGCAAAACCCAGCCACTTACCCCGCCTGCTCCTCGAACAAGGGAACTTGCAAGCCGGCATCGCGGGACACGTGACGCCGTCTTCCTGCCGCTCCGATCACTGCCAGCACCGTCAGGGTTTCGAGCGAGCCGAGCGGAATGAATATCCTCTGCGTGTTCGATCGGGTGTCGGGCGGGGTGACCAGAAATCCTTCTCGCCGGATTTGCGCCAGATCGTTGGGCATCATCGCTTCCATGACTTCGCTGTCGCGGAACTGCAGCCGCACCCACAGACCCTCAGTGCGCGGGCGCGTGGTAAAAGTCTTGCGCGTCGAATCTTCGGGCGCGGTAAAATCGCGCACGAAATAAACTCCCTTGATCTCCGCCAGGTCCACAGCCGCGTCCGCGCTCGCGCCATTGCGCGCGTCCAGGGCAGTGGGCGCCACCGCTTCGAGCAGCGCCTCCCCGCGCAGGTGCGACA